>NZ_JAPNUG010000016.1:0-83916 GCF_036631435.1 Ralstonia sp. 1B3
CCACCGCGCAAACCTGCTGACTCGCAGCACAACCTCAAGCCTGGAGTGCAACCATGCAATGGAATCGCGCCTTCACCGACCTCATCCGCAACGGCCGCGCAGCTTACTGGGGCAACTGGACGCTCGCCCCCACCATCAAACCCGGCGCCGTCGGCTTTGTGTCGCCCGACACCGGCGACTTCACGCCCGTCAAACCGGAAACGCCGGGCGTGGCGATCAACACGCGCACCGTACCGAATCAATGGAAGCTGTCGACCAACAACGTCCACCGCACCGAGACGAACGTCAAGCTCGACGGCTCGGCCACCGATCCTGAAAGCGGCACCAAGATCAACGCGGGCGTGGAAGTGAAATGGGAGTTCTCGGCGGTCGGATCGATCGCCTCGGAATTCGGCATTGCTTCGGAGTCGTACATCAGCGACCTCACGCAGCTCACCCGGCCCGAGACGATCAGGTGGCTCGCCGAGCAGGCGCAGTCCGTCAGCATGGGTTCGGGCGGGAACATCGCGCAGGGCTTCGGCGTGGTGACCAGCGTGATCCTGGCCAACAGCGGACTGAACGTGGGCTCGCAAGACAACAACTCGTCGTTCTCGATCACGGGCTCGGCGGGCGCTGTGCATGACATGCTCGGCAGCGCGACGGGCAAGGGCTCGTTCGTGTCGGTCAACCAGACCAAGAGCGTCGACCAGCATCTGTGGCCGTTCGAGCCCGGCAAGCAGGCGCCCGCGCCCATTCCGGTGGCCTACACCTTTGCGTCGTTCGACGGCAACCTGCTGATCCCGAACTGGATCACGCGCCTGGGCGGCTTCGAGATCTACTTCAACAACAAGCCGGGCTGCACCTACGTCACGCACATCAAGCTGCGTTTCAACACGCCGCAAGGCCCGCGCAGCGATGAGTTTTCGCTCAGCGGCGGCATCTCGAAAACGGTCGCGAACATCCCGCTCAACGCTACCGATATCCAGGTCGACGTGAAGTTCCAGGGCGTCGTGAACAGCGACAACTATTCGTTCCGCTGGCCCAGCCCGCTCGGCCAATGGCTGACCGGCCGGCGCGAAATCGAGATGACCGGCGTGTGGCCGGGCCCGACCCACGCCGTCGAGAAGTAACGCCCAACAGCAGAAAGCAAAGCGGCGGATCGTCCGGGAGGGGACGTCCGCCGCGCTGCATCCGTGTGCGACGTGTGTCGCGTTACGCCGCCTGTTGGCGCTTGCGTTCGATATCCGGCAGGAACACCGTGAGCAAACCGATGAGCGGCAGGAACGAGCACAGGTGATAGACGTTGTAGATGTCGGTTGCATCGGCCAGCTTGCCGAGCACCGCAGCGCCGATGCCGCCCAGCCCGAACGCAAACCCGAAGAACAGCCCCGACACCATCCCGACCTTGCCGGGAATCAGCTCCTGCGCATACACGAGGATGGCCGAGAACGCCGAGGCCAGCACCAGCCCGATAATCACCGTCAGCACAGCCGTCCAGAACAGGTTGGCGTACGGCAACAGCAACGTGAACGGCGCCACCCCGAGGATCGACACCCAGATCACGACCTTGCGGCCCACGCGATCCCCAATCGGACCACCCACGATCGTGCCCACCGCCACCGAGAACAGGAAGAGGAACAGGAACAGCTGCGACGTCTGCGCCGACAGGTGGAACTTGGTGATCAGGAAAAACGTGTAATAGCTGTTCAGGCTCGCGAGGTAAAAGTACTTCGAGAACAGCAGCACGACCAGCAGCGTCATCGCAAACGCGACCTGCCCGCCCGACAGCTTGACCGCGGCATGTGCACGGCCACCCGCCTTGCGGCCATGGCCTGCGGCGCGTTCACGCTTGTACCAGCCGCCCACGTGATACAGCACGAAGATGGCGATCAGCGCAGCGATCGAGAACCACGCCAGGCTGTGCTGCCCATACGGCATGATGATGATTGCCGCGAGCAGCGGACCCATCGCGCTGCCCACATTGCCGCCCACCTGGAACAGCGACTGCGCCAGCCCATGACGTCCGCCCGACGCCATACGCGCCACGCGCGACGATTCCGGATGGAAGATCGACGAGCCCGTGCCTACCAGCGCCGCCGCCAGCAGCACCGTGCCAAAGTTGGGCGCCACCGACAGCAGCACCAGCCCCACCAGCGTAAAGCCCATGCCCGCCGCCAGCGAATACGGCTTCGGGTGCTTGTCGGTATACAGCCCGACCATCGGTTGCAGCAGCGAGGCGGTGATCTGATACGTGAGCGTGATCAGCCCGATCTGCGAAAAATCGAGGTGGAAATTGCCCTTGAGCAGCGGATAGATCGCCAGGATCAACGACTGCATCATGTCGTTGAGGAAGTGCGCGAAGCTGATGGCGCTGATCACGCCAAAGCCGGTCTTGTCGGCCTGCGCGGCGGGCGTCGCCGATGCAGCGGCCGTGCCGTTTGCGGTGGTTTGCATGATGTTTGAGGTCACGAGGTTGAGGCGAGGAAGCGCTCAATCTTGCGCCTAAACGGTGCAGGCGTGTTACCGCAAATTCGACAACGATTAGCGCAAACCGGACAATTTATTGTCGGGGCAGAAGCGTCACCCCACGCCGCGCCGGTTTCGCCAAAACACACGGCATCTTCCCGCAAACCCTTGCCCAGCTTGCCCTGGCAGGCAGCTAACGTGTTAGCCGTTTTCTCGCGCGGGGCTACTCCGTTCGGAGCATGGCCGCTCAGGAGACGCTTTCTATACTCGCCAGCATGGACTGCAGCACGACGCCAAAAACATCAATCAGGCGCCAGTGCCGACGGCCCGACGGAATCCGATGCGTGAGCCGCTTCACACGCCCGACGATCCGCAACCCGGACCGATGACCGGCATCGACGATGCCGCACATCGGCCGACATGGGAGGAGCCATGATGATCCTGCTAACGGGAACGCTATGCCGCGCGATGGGAGACCTTTTCTATCAGGCCCTGCTCGACGACCGGGTCGTCTGCTGCTTCGTCACGTCCGAAGCCGTGGATGTCACCGGCAACGCCACGCGCCCGCCGCCCGCTTCGTCCCCGTGTACCGACCCTCGGCTCGCTGACGTCTCTCGGTCAGCGAGTTATTGCGCGCCCCTCGTCCCGTAGGGCGCGCTCTTTTCTGCCGATGCCGTCAGCGCGGGGGCGCTGGCGGGTCACCCCGCACATCAACGCGTAACGCGTCAGCCGATCAATTCGGCGTCCGTCAGCTCGCGCTTCATATAGGCGTACAGCACAGGCGCGGCAATCACGCCGCCCACGCCGAACAGCGCCTCCATCACGATCAGCGCGAGGATAAGCTCCCACGCGCGCGCATCGATGCGGCTGCCGATGATGCGCGCGTTCACGAAGTACTCCAGCTTGTGCACCACCACCAGGAAGATGAGCGATGCGACCGCCAGCTCCAATGAGGCGGTCACGCTCATCACCACGATGGCCGTGTTGGAGATCAGGTTGCCCGCCACGGGGATCAGCCCCGCCACAAAGGTCAGCAGGATCAGCGATTTGGAATACGGCACGTGTTGCCCGAACAGCGGCAGCGCGCCCAGCAGGTAGATGGCGGCGAGCGCGGTGTTGAGCGCGGAGATCTTCACCTGCGCAAACACCACCGCCTCGAACGCATCCGTCAACCGGCTCAGCCTGCTCACCAATGCTGCAGCCAGTGGCTTGTGGTGCTCAGGGTCCAGCGTATCTGACCAGGCCACCATTGCACCAAGGATGAGCCCGACCAGCATCAACGCGCTGGCACGCAACCCGTCGATCCCGAGCGTCGACACCTGGTGGCCGTGCTCCTTGATCATCTGCACCAGCTGCACACGCAGCTCGGTCACCGACTGCGGCACGTAATTGACCACCGCTGCCGGTAGCGATTCGCGCAGGTTGTCGAGCACGTCGGCAATGCGCGTGAGCATGCCTTCGAGCCCATGTCCGTGCTCGACCAGGCGGCCGATCCCGATGCCGAGTCCGGCAAGAATGAGCGCGGCGATCACAAACACGCAGATCACCGCAATCGCCTTTGCGCGCAGAGACAGCGTGCGGCGCTCACGCAGGCGTGCCTCGAGCTTGCGTGCCAACGCATACACAAGAAAGCCGGCAATGGCGGCCGGCAGCAAATGCAGCCACAACACGGCCGCGATCATGGCCGCCACCAGCACGTAGCTGACAGCGTTGATGGTGCGCGCGTGTGCGTTGGGGGAAGCTCGGGGGCAGCATCGTCATGAAAACAGGCCGGCAGCAATGTTGATGGAGAGCGCGAGGATGCTCGTATTGAAGAAGAACGACAGCAGCGATTGCCCCAGCACCGCCCGCCGCATGGCGCCCGAACGGATGCTGACATCGGCCGTCTGGCTGGCGACCGCGATCGTAAAGGAGAAGTAGAGGAAATCCCAGTAATCAGGCTCGAGCTGATCATCGGGAAACCGCAGCGGCGGCTCGTGCGGCGCCCGGTAATACAAATGCGCGTAGTGCACCGTGAACATCATCGGCACCATGAGCCACGCTCCCAATACCGTGATGCCGGTAAACACATAGTGCGACGTCTGCGCATGCCCCGCCGACTTGGCTGTGGCCAGTTCAAACGCAATGGCCACCATGCTGGCCACCACGCCGAGGCAGACCACCGCCAGCACCGCAGAAGCGCGCTCGTCTTCACGGCGGGCAACGGCGCGGATGCGGTGCGGATCGGCGCGCAACATCATCACCGTGATCAGGATCAGGTACGCCCACACGGCGATGTCCCAGCCGAGCAGCAGGCGCGCGAGCCAACCATGCGCCGGTACGACGGCGACCGCGACGGCGCCCAGCGCGAACGCAGACAGCAGACGCGGCCGCGTTGCAGCGAAGCGGGAAAGCTGGGAAATCTCGGAAGACTTGTCTTGCGGGTTCACATGCGCCTCAGGTGCGTGCCTCGGGGGTGTTCACACAAGGCCGGCAACGCCAGCCGATGAGGCGACATGGTAGCCGCTTCAGCGCCGCATCAGGACGCCGAGAGCATGGAAGCGAACGAGCGCTTGCAGCGCTCCTGCAGACGCTCGTGCGTTGAGAGCTGCTCCGCGATAACGGTGGCATCCGGATACACGCGGCACATGCCGATCATGGCGGTCTCGAGCGACCCCTGCGAGCCGGCCTGGAACTGGAATTGCTCCAGCACGGTGTCATCGGCATCACGCACGGTGATCTGGAATGGGCCCGGGGTGACGGTCGCGCAGCCGGCCAGCATGGCGGCCGCAGCCAGCGCCAGGCACAGGTGGGAGCGGTTTGGACGACGTAAACGAGATCATCATGGCTTCCTGGTTGCGATGAGAGTGAGACGCAGCAAGGGCGACTCAGTTCGCAATCATTGCGCTTTCCGGTGACGCAAATAAAAACGCCCGCTGTGTGCGGGCGTTCTTGCGGAAGAAACCGGGCTCAGGCCACGGCGCCTTCGGTGTAAGGATCAAACTTGCTACCGGCCTTGGCACCCTCGGTGTAGGTGTCGAACTTGCCTGCGCGGGCCAGCGCACCTTCGGTGTACGGGTCGAACTTGCTGCCAGCCTTGGCGCCTTCGGTATAGGTATCGAACTTGCCGACACGGGCCAGGGCGCCTTCGGTGTACGGGTCGAACTTGCTACCAGCCTTGGCACCTTGGGTGTACGGATCGAACTTGTCGCCGACCTTTGCGCCTTGCGTGTACGGGTCGAACTTGTCGCCAACCTTGGCGCCATCCGAATACACGTCGAAGCGTTGGCCGACTTGCGCGGCGCCTTGCGTGTACACGTCGAACTTGGCTGCTGCCAGGGCCGGCACACTTGCCAGGGCGATCAGGGCAGCGATCAGGGTGCGTTGGGCTTTCATGATGTCTTCTCCAGATGGGCGCAGCGCGTCGGGCAGGTGATCCGGGCGTTTCCTGGATCTTCTTTTTCGCTGCGGCGCCGCATTCGATGAAGCCATCGTAGGCGAGCATGCTCAGACAATAAATGTCGCGACAGACAATTTATTGTTGCGATTTGTGAAATTACGGGAAAACCCGCATCAACAGTGGCTTTGCGGCCTGCAGCAACGACTGGCGGTTCGATTTGCGCAAACCGAGGATGTGACTTTTTCGCCTAAAGTCAGCGTTGTGCGGTCTTCGAACGCGTCGCATTGTTGCGTTCTGACGCATCGCATCATGGTTTTGGAACGCGCACAGATTGTCATTTCCCGATACAAACGCGCACAGGTTGGCGAAGGACTCTGTGTCACACTGCGCGGCATTCGCTTTCGAACTCGCCCACGATGAAACGCCTTCTGCTCGCTGTGTCCCTGCTTGGTGCTGCATGCATTTCCGGCTGCGGTGTGGTGGCCGCGCCGTGCCGCGTGGCATCGGCGGGCCTGAAGATGGTGCCGCTGGTCGGACATGTGGCGGCCGCACCCACCGACGCCTGCGCGGACATCATCGATTGATTGAGCCTGACCGGGCGCAGCAAGCTCGGTCGCTTCTCTATTCTCTATTGAGGCTTGGCGGCCTCCTGCTGCTGAGTCACCCAATCCTGCAAGTCTTTCAGTTGCCGAGCGTTGCTGTGGAAAGCTTCGGCCTCGCGCTCGTGCTGGGCTTCAACGTCAGAGAGGACAACGCCACTGGCGGCTTCATCAAGGAGGCCGGCGGCGGTGGGAAGCTCGGCGCGGTTGGCGGAGTTCCACATGCCGACAAAACGGCCAGGGATGCGGCAAGCAGCATCGTCGTGCACAACGATTTCATGGGGCACCTCACGGTCTCGGTAAAGGATGCGGTCTCGGAAGACGGTCTGGATGCGCGTCTGAGCTTGAGCGGCCTGATCAATCACCTGGGCGCTGACGTTGGCCTGGCGCGTTTCGGTTTGCGCTGCGGCCACCTTGGCTTGCAACGCGTGGGATCGCTCGGCCCGAAGCCGATGCAGATCGCCAGCCCCATAGCCGAGACCAAAGGTGAGCACCAGCGCCAGGAAGGCGCCGGCCCAGAAGCGCGGGTCGAGCAGGCTCATCACGTAGTCCCTCCAGTCAGCACAGCGCGAGCGCGCAACCACAGCGCGCGCCGATCATCCAGGCCATTCGTGCCGCCATTGATACGGCGCGTCAGCTGCACAAATGCGGCGTCGGTGTCCTGATCTGCAAAGCGGTTGAGCCCGTTGGTCAGCCAGAACCACGCGGCCGATGCCGTGGCGTGCGCGGGCGTCTCGAGCAGCTCGGGCTGCGCTTCCAGGTCGAGGCCCAACGCGATGCCGCAGGCACGGTAGTTGGCGCGTCCGGTGATCTGAATGAGGCCGCGCCCGAGATAGCGCTTGCCGTCGCCGGGTTGCGTGTTGCCGAGATCGGAGCGCCCTTCATAGCCGCGCTGCGCAGGTGTCGGCCCCCACAGTTCGCGCACGTAACGCAGTTGTCCCGATTCGTGCCCGACCTGGGCGAGGAACGCGGCGATGCGTGCGGGCGTGTTGATCTGTCGGAAGAGCAACACGTCTGCCAGGATGGGGGCGAACACATCGGCGCGCCCGCCGGCGTTGGGCATGACGACGCGCAGTTGCGCCGCGGTCAGAAGCGGTTCAGCCATGGTTTGCCTTATGCAGGGATTCGCGCACGTCGTCGACGACCTCGGCGAGGTCGGCATCGCGCCGCTTGTTGATGAAGTTGAAGACCCAGCGCACAAACGCCCAGCCGGGCAGACCGCAGACGAAATAGACGCCGCCGAGCGCCATGGCGCCGTTGGCCGAGCCGATCCAATGCGCCACTCCGAAGTACTGGATGACGGTGGCGCCGCCGCCGAGGCTGGCGATGACGGTCGAGATCAGCGCAACCGCCCACTCGCCGCGAGCGCGCGGCAACGTCATGACCATGACGACGATGGTGGCGAGCACAGTCGCAGCACCGGCCACGGCTGCGAACCCGCCAAGCGCCTTGAAGGCCGCCGCACCGGCAACCCCGCTGCGGCGGTGCTGGTAATGGGTTCTGACATGGTGTCTCCCGGAAATGAAAAAGCCCGCGCAAAGGCGGGCTGTGTTGCTGAGATGGATGTGCTTACCAGTCGATGGCCTGCACCTCTGCAATGCTGGTTGCAGCGTTGATCCTTGCGATCAGGTCGGCGTACTTCTGCTGCGCAGCGACGCGGTGAGCCAGCCAGTCCGCGTTGACCTGCTGGACTTGTGCGGCGGTGTGATCAGTCAACGACCAACCTTCTTCATCGCTGGACCACAGCGGTGTAGACCAACTCGGGGACTGACCTTCGGCACCGAGCGCCGCATTGAGGAAATTGCGCTGATCAGCATCCTGTGACGGGTACGTGCGAGCACTACCCAATGCCGAAGAAATGAAACCAGCTACCAACGCGGTTTCACAAGCGATGCGCATCTTCTCGATTTGCGCAGACTTAAGCGTTGCAAATCGTTCCGCCTTTCTTGCCCGATTTTCGACCCATCGACCATCCGTCCATTCCATAGTTGGATCAAAAGGCAGTGGCTCGCCGCCGCGCTTCAGGAATTCAAGATACTCCCGCCAGACCGGGTTATCACGGTCGTTGGGCACGGCATCCCCACGTGCGTAGACTCCATTTACCAAGAGCCCAAGCAAGGGCATTTCCATGTAAATGCTTTCCATGATTATGCAATCCTATATGAAGTGAACGCCATTCCGTTGCTACCGGGAGTAATCGTGACAGTTCCTTGCCCGGCGGGAGTACTACCGTTGTTCTTAAGCCCAAACCGCACGGTTGCTGTTCCGCTTGTAATCCGCAAGACCAACGGAGACTGGTCGTAGGACATCGCACCCGACTGTTGAATGTTGATGGATGTGCAGGTACCGCTCCCAGACACGAATTCTCCGAACGCCGTCATGAAGTAAGAGCCTGCAGCGTTTGAGAGCGTCCAACCAGTGTTGTAGGGGAAGATCAAATACACGCCCTTAGATTTGGAGATGTTTGGGGTGTATAGGGCGTTTGCTGTTCCTCCCTGAACAGCGGTAGCGAAATCGAAACCATTGCCCAAATCGAAGCTTGGCGCTTTGCTGGCACTCACCCAACCACCCACACCATCCGACACAAACTGCACCGCCTCGCCCGGATTGAGCGTGAGGCTGTTTGCGCTGCTGCCTTGGCCGAACGCCAGCGTATCGGTGCCATTGCGCGTGACGGTCGTCGAACCGCTCGCCTGCATGTACGTCACGCAGATGCTCGTGCCGTTGGGGCAGTTCGATGCGGGGGCAACGTGACGGTCTGGCCAGTGGCCGTGACGTTCACCAGTGCGCCGAGCGCCGCCGTGCTGAGCGTGCTCGATATGGCGACGTTCTGAATGCTGGAATATCGCTCACCAATGGCCGCAAGAAAGCCGCCCGTCGGTGCCGTTGGCGCGTTCGGATACGGGACGATGCTGGCGTTGGTGATCGTGCTCTGGCCGTTGGCCACCGTGACGACCGCCAGACCAACATAGCCGGCCGTCACCGCAGGCGTCGTCTGCGTGCCGGTGGCTGCGGCGGTGCCGGCCACGAGCTGCAACGACACTTGCCCCGCCCGCGTGGTCGGTTGCGCATTGCCACTGCCGCCCGGCCCGTTGAACGCTTGCGATGGATTCGCGCTGTTGTAGTACGGCAGCACGACGTTGTTGACGTCGCTCTCAAGATAGGCCGCCTGGATGAGGTAGTTCTGGCTATAGCCCGACGTGGCCGGCGCCGAGAGGACAAAGGACTGCGCGTCCATCAGGATGCCCTGCTTCAGGAGGCTGTGCGCAGCATCTTGCGGCAGCGCGCTGTACGGCGTACCGTCCACATTCGCGAGCTGGTAGATCTGCCCCGGGTTGACGGTTACGCTCATCGATGTGGGCGTGGTGGGCACGCAGCCCAGACCCGAGATGACGGTGGATGTGCCGAACAGATCGGCGCAGAGCTTTGCCAGCGCGATCATGGTCTGCCGGTTCGTGTTCAGCAGGTCCGTGGTTTGCGGCACCTGGCCGCTGTAGACGATCTGACGATCCAAGACTGTTCTCCAAAAGAAAAAACCCGGCGTAGTGCCGGGCTGTCGGTGGTTGGGAAAGCGTATGTGCGCACCTAGGAGCTGATGCGCGTCCAGATGATCGAGGCCGCGGGCCGCACCGATTCGATGGCGGCGTAGATGTCAGCGTCCGACACGGTGTTGCTGCTCATCGACGCGTCAACGTATTCGCCCTGCGACGGCGCGCTGTAGCCGGTGGTGACGATGCTGTAGCCGGCCACGTTGGGGATGCCGCTGCCTAGCGGCCGATACGCCTGCACAAAGGCCTGATACGTGAGCGAGACCTGCCCGTACGCACCCGCCATGCCGTAGCCGCTGTTCGGCGCATCGTAAGCGCCGCAGTCTGCGGGTCGGCTCGGTTCGATGATGGTCGGCGCGCGCCCGGTCAGATCGGTCAGCACGCGGATGATCGCGTTGCGCGTGCCGCGTTCACGAAACAGGTTGGCGACGATGTTGGCGCGAAACGATGCGTCGGACTGCCCGGCCCTGCGCTTGATCGACAGGCCGAAGAAATCCGCCGCAATCATGTCGAGCCAGCCATCGGAGGCGGTCAGGATGCGCGTCTGCTGCTTCGCATAGGCATACAGGCTGTAGACGTAGGCACCGCTGTAAGCCAGGCCCTGCAGCAACCCGTTGATGATCGGCGACTGCGCCGCATCGCCAAACCAGCGCGGCAGATACCCGCGTATGCGCGCGAAGATGTCTTGTTGGTCACCGGTTGCCATTACGTCACCGTGATCGAGTTGGCCGTGGTTTTGATGACCTGCAGGCTCGTGGCCGGCAGGTCTGCCGTGCTGCCGTTGAGCAGCGTATTCGTGACGTTGGTGACGGCCGGCGACGCGTCATACGCCACCTGCGCCAGTCGTGAATACGTCAACGCCGCACCCAACGGCAGGCTGTTGATGTAGTTCAGCAGCGCCGCCTGCACCTGCGCCGTGATCGCCTGGTGCGTGTAGCCTGCGGCGGTTGTAATGCTCATGGAGACCGTCGCGTTCACGACGACGGGCCCATACACATAGAACGTGCTGGTCACCGGCCGCACGGCATCCACGGCGTTGCTCACGCTGGCGAGCAACGTAGACGTGGGCGCCCCCGTGCCGTCATCCACGATCACGATGAAAGTCCCGTTCTGCGGCAACCCGGCATAGGTCTGGTTTTCCAGGATCACGTACGTCAACCCCTGCTTGACGCTGGCGATGGCCGAGCCGATGGCCGTTTTCGTGGCTTTTGACAGGCTCGCTACGTAAGCAATGAAGCGCGAACGGAACGCGGTGTCAGGCTCAGCATCCGCCCCATTCACGAACGTCGCTGCATTGCTGACGGTGTCCACTCCGGAGATCGCGCCGACGATCGTCGACACCGCCCCCGCCACCGCATTGCCCGCCGCACCGGGCGTCACAGCTTGCACCGGCACATTTACACTCGCCGTACCGGCTGCAATCACATAGCCGCCCAGCGTGGCGCTGTAGGCAGGGTTGGTCGTATCGACCACCACGTTGAACTGCTGCGTGCCGTCGCCCGTCTGTACCACAGCCGTGAGCGGCACCACCACTGCTGCGTGACCGTGAAGCGCGAGAACGTGACACTTCCCGTGGCCGGCACCGCGGCCAGGCGTGTCAAACCGAAATCGGCCATCCACGTATCGAGATCGGAACCGCTTGAGGTTGCCGCCCGGGTGATTGCCAGCACCTGCAGGATCAACCCTTGCAGCCATACCGTGACCGCTGCGTTGGCCTCAACGACGGCGCGCAGCACCGATCCGACGGTCAGGTCGACCAGCACCTTGGCGTAGCCCTGGATGGCGGCCACTTGGTTGCGCACGAGCGTCACCCAGTCTTGCGTCTGAATGGACATATCACTTGCTCACATTGAATTGAAGAGACACCGGCTCACGCGTGACTGCGCTGCTGTACAGAATGCGCACACTCACACCGCCAGCGATGGCCGTGACGTCAACCCGCGGCTCTGGGTCCTGCGCCACCCCGGCTTCCTGCAGAATTTGCGAGCGGATCAAGCCGCGCAGCGCCGGCACGTCGAGCGTCTCGCCGATCTTCTGCGGCAGGCCTGCGCCGTAGTCGGTGTGGAAGATGTAGTCACCCGGATTGGTGACTAGGCGCCGCACGATGCGCTGCTGCGTCCGCAGGTCTGCACTGGCGAGACCAAGGTCGCCGGTGGGCGACACAGCGATGTCATCGCCCACCCAGTGGTTCACATCGCTCAGAAGTTGTTGCGTCATGCCACGCTCCCTGTATTGCCGGACCCGGGCTGCACCCCGATATGGCGATGCGTGTCGTCGATGCGATGGCCATTCGCCGACACCTGGCCGCTGAACTGCGTATTGCCGCTGATGCTCATCGAGTTGCCCGTGCCGTTGTTGCCCGAGACGGCCATGCCCGCCTGACCCGTGATGGTTTGCGTGACCAACAGCGCACCGTCGATCTGCACAGGCCCCGTGTGGTTCCACTGCGGCGCCTGGCTGACGAGCGTGCCCGAACTGATGAGCGTGACCGTGCCGTCGTTGTGGAACTGCAGCCTGGAGCCCGATGCATGTGTCAGGAAGAACTCGCCAGACTGCGCACCTGTAGGCCGCGCCAGGTCGCTGAACAGGCGTGCACAGATGACGCCGTTCTCGATGTCGCCGCCCACGAACTGCACCTCCACCTGATCGCCCGGGCTGACCGGCGCATCGATGCCCCAGCCATTGCCGACCCAGGCAGTGGCAACGGGCATCCAGCCGGTCAGCGAGCGCGCTGGGTCGGCGGGGTCTTCAGGTTGGAGGCGTACACGCGCAGAGGCCGTCCCCGGGTCGTAGCTAGTGACGATGCCCATGCGGTTCTCTGCGCGATTCGACTGCGCCATCATCGCGGCGAGCACCATCTGGTTGCGAAGCTGTTGGATCATTGGCTCGTGTCCTTGTTGATGTTCTTGGCCGACACCTCCATCACATAGCCATCGGTCAGGCTCATGGTGCGTGTGACGCTGTCGATGAGGTAGTCCTGATCGAAGTTCGTGCCGGTGCCGGTCAGGCGGAGCGTGTCGTTGGTCGTCAGAAGATGGTCTGCGGGTAGGCGGGCGCGCAGCTTCATTTCGTGCTGTGCGACTTCGTCGTACTTCTGCCTGGCCAGGCGCTTGACTCCGGCTTGGTCGAGCCCGTTGCGCTCCACCGTGTGGGTCGGCTTTTGACCTTTGCCACCGCCAGGCGCGTTGCTGTAGCGGGCCGTGAACTTCTTGCCTTGCTTCGCATTCCAGGAACGCGCCTCCACCGTCACGCCCTTGGCAACCGTCAGATCACGCAACAATTGCAAGCTCGACACGTTGGCGGCCGGGTTACCTTTCTCCCCGATCGTCCATCGAAACTCGTAGGGCAACGCGGGCCCTTGCAAGCGAGGCCCGAAGTAGAGCGTCTTGCCACTCACCGCGCAGAGGAAGTCCTCCTCACGCGCCAACGCGGCCAGAAGGTCCCACTCCGTGCGTTGCGCCGTCAGGCTGACGTTGTCGTGCGCGTAAGACTTGCCGATCGGCCGCTTCGTCTCCGGGCCGATGGCCTGCAAGCCGTGTGCGGCCGCCAGTTTTTCAGCCACTTTCGATGCCGTCATGTTCTGAAACTGCAACGTCACCTTTTCATCGATAAACAGCGCAGTCAGATCGCGGCCGCTCAGCGTGAGTTGAGCCGAAACCGGATCCAGTTCGACGGTGTCGACACGGCCATAGATGAGGCTTTCAAGGTTGGCCTCGTCGTACTGCACGGGGTTCAACGGAAAGCCGGCGAAGATCTCGACCAGCAATTCAGGCTGACCGGAAAACCAGTTCGCATCGCGATCTGGCGGCAAGGCAGCTGTTGCGAACGTGACCTGGAACGTATCCGCCTGCTCGTACGAATTGCTCAGGACCGACCAGCTCACACACGCGGCGACACGTTCGCCGCCCACTTTGACGATGGTGCGGGGCTGCCGCACATCGGGTATCACGGGTAGCTTGTTCAGGCTCATAAGAAAAAGCCCCGCGTTGCGGGGCTGTCTGGTTGATGAAAGCGGCTCGCTAGGGCTTTGGCAAGCCGCCGGCATGGTCCTTGTTGGGTGGCACGATCAGGTTTTTCACACCTTGCACAAGCGGGTCCCACATGAGATCCGGGTTCGCCTTTGCCAGGCTCGTCCACGCCATCGCGTCGTTGTATTCCTTGGCCGCCATCTTCATGAGATCGCCACCAACCGTCACCACATGCTTGGCGCTCTTGTAGACGGACTCGATGTTCTTCTGCATGCGGCCGGCAACACGGTCAAGCTGAACCAGCACCGGCAGGTTCAATGCCGACGTCATCTGGCCAGCCAGCTTTTCCACCTGCTGCGATACCGGGTTATTCGGCAGGATGCCGCCCAGCGTCGTCACCTTTGTCAGCGTGGTATTGGCTGATGCGATCAGCGCTTGAGCACGATCACGCACCGCTGTCACTTGCTGCAGAACGTTGCTGAGTGTTGACTGCGCTGCGTTGGCAAAACTCGCAACGGTATCGATCGCCGCGTTGGCCGAATCGATCAGGCCAGACAACGTGCCGTCGCCAATCGCGCTACCCATGTCCGTCACGGCCGCGGCATCGCTCTTGATCTGGCCATCGATGCTCTGGTCTGCATCACTGCCTGCAAATTTCGACAGATCGCTCGCCACTTCGCAGGTGATCTTGTATGGGATCTTGTAGGCGCGCTGAAAATCCGCACGAAAGTCACGGATGACGACGGCGTAGTAGATTTCGGACCACTGCAGCAACAACGATGCGCCCCGTTCGCGCAGATCGTCCAACTGCCGCGCACGCGCCAACGCATCCTTGCCGAGCAGCCACCCAGACCATTCGACGGGGCCGCAGAACGCTCCCATCGAATCGATCACGCGCGTGCCGCCCACCAAGTCGTGCATTGCGAGTTTCTGCGTCCCACCAAACGGGATGCTTTCAGGGACTTCCAGTTCCTTGAACTGGAAGTTTCCGAGGTTAAGAGCGAAGTCGGGCATGGTCGATCAGAGTCCGGATGGCATGAGGTTCATGCCGGTATTGAAGTTGCTGGAGCCAGTCTGCGGCCGCGCCAGTTGGCCTTCGATCTGCTTCCAGACCACCTGGGCGACCGTACGGCCATCCATGGTCACATCGCCTTTGAGGTAGACGAGCTTGGGCTCGGCGACCTTCACGGCGGTGCTGGGCGCGCTTGCGCCATGGCTGGAGTCCGGCTTGGCGGCTGGCAATTTCTTGCCAGCGTCTCCGTGAAGTACGTCATACAGAAACGTGCCCAGCGTCGCACCCTTGACCCCGCTGACGCGTTCCATCAATGGGCTGATGACGTTGTCGTTGACGTAGCCACCGAGCTTGTAGCCGCCGTATGCCGCACTGATAAGGCCGCTACCCCGCCCCAGCACTCCCAGCGCCTTCGACGCAAGCGGCGATTCCATCAGCGTTCCTGCAGCGCTCAGCAGACCGCGGCCCAGTCCACCACCAGCGCGAAGCACAGACAGGCCAGCCCGCCCCACGCCAGCTCCCAGGCGAACCGCGCCGCTGGCTGCCGATTTCGCAATACGCGCCACGCCGCGTGCGAAACCACCGCTGCCCTTCACACCGCCGCCCGGCACAGGCACCGACAGCGTGGAGATGACCTTGTGCAGAAAAGCGAGTCCCGTGGCGAACGCCATGATCGCCTTCGTTGTGCCCGGAAACTCCTGTGCAAGGTGGGTGATGCGCTCAATCAGGCCATTGAACTTCTCCAACCCTGAAATCGCCAACGGCAAAACATGTTCGCCAAGCGCGATATTGAGGTTCGTCTTCTTGGCCTCGTAGTCCTTCAGCTTGCCTTCCAGCCCTTCGTTGTTTTTCTCGTAGAGCTTTGCTGCGCCAAGTCCTTTTCCGGCATTCGCGAGGTACAACCCGGCCCACTCCTTGTCACGCTGAAGCTGCTCCAGGATGTTCTTCTCGTCCTTCATGCCGAGCAGGTTGCCCAACTTCGTGTTGAGCGCATCTCCGCTGTATCCGCTCTTCTGCAGCGCCGGCACGATCACACTCGTCACGTACTGAAGCGGATTCTCGGTGAAGGCCCGCGCGTCCGCTATGCCGGTTACATCCACACCGGTGATGTGCCCAGCCTTGTCGCGATGCACAGCCTTCGGGTCCAGCAGCTTGACGCGTTCAAGCTCACGCGCGACCGTGGCGGGCATATTCCCTGCCACCCAGCCTTGGAGCGCCGACATGGCCTCAACGCCAGCCTTGGAGCCGCCATTGGCCTGCATGAACTGCTTCAGCCCAAACACCGCGGCCTCAGACTGCTTCAGTGCGCCGGACAGCTTGCCGCCCTGCATGGCCTCCAGGTAGTCCTTGGGCAGCACGCCACCGCCGCTCGCCAGCGCCGTATTGACGAGCATATTGAAGGTCTCTTCCACCTTCTTCGTATCGATCTTGCCGTCTCTGCCGATCACGCCGTCGCGCATCTGCGCGACCTTCAGCGCAGTCAGCGCCATGCTGTCGAGTTGCGCGCCGTCCTTGACGCCGGTTGCCGAGCCAAAGGCTGTCCGCGCCTGGGCCAGCAGTTTCGTCACGTCCTGCGCCTGGGTCGAACTCTGCAGAATGGTCTGTGCTCCACCAAACAGCTGTCCGACATCCGTGAGCGACATGCCCTTGATGTCGAGCCCTTTGAGGAACGTCTCGTTCGCCGCCGCAGCGCCGGCGTCAAAGCGGCTGATCCGTTCAAGTACTGCGTGGTACTTCGAAGCAGCATCCACTTGCTTGTCCCACATGTGGGCGGCTTCGTTGCCGGCCTTGAACAGGCCGCTGCCGAACTCGGTCAGTTTCTTGACCCTCTCCAGCCGGGTCTCCAACTTCTCCGCACTCTTGTTGACGGAGTCGAACTGCGCGGCGATCGCCAACAACCCGCGCGACACGTTATCGACCAACGCGATCTGTATCCCGATCTTGTAAGCATCGAGGCTCATAGGAATCCTTGTTCGTCTGTTGAGGCCACCGATCTCACGTGGGCGCGCTTGCGGCGGCAGCCAATGGGCGGCCCTCCAGCACCGCCGTCACCGCATCGCCCACACGCTGTTGCACAGCCTCGGCGCGCTCGTTTGCCACCGCACCCAAAGGGATGCGGTGGCGTCTGCACACTGCCCAGCTCCAGAACGACGGCCAGGTTGGCGTTGGAGCCGATGGCCGCCTCCAACCCCTTGACCTCTCGGCCGATGGAATCGCGCAGTGCATTCACCAGCGCCGCATCCGTGAGGCCGGCGGCCACCGCGCTTTCCGCCGCCTTGGCGCTGGCTGCCAACTCCAGTGCCGCAGCGGCCGCGTCCAGCCCCTGCGACAACGCTTGCGGCACGCGCGCCTCCAACTCGGTCAGGCGACGCGCCATCTCAGCTAACGAAAGGTTCATTCGCGCTCCTTGAAAGACATCGTCTTCAGGTCGAACTCCGCGCCGTGGAATTCACTGCATTTGATGGCCATCGCCTGCCGCATGGTGTCGTCCAGTGAAAACGCCACATCGAACGGAACACCGTTATGCACGAGCCACATTGCCTCGTGAAACGGGCCGTTCGTCAGGAGTTTTTAGCTCGGACTCCGATGTGGCAACGTTGATGAAGCTGGCCGCCACACCGCGCTGCGCGGCTTCGTTGCCCTCTTCGCCCAGGCGTTGATACAGCGCACGCAACTGGGCTTCCGAGGCTGGCGTCGGCACCGGTTCGCCATCGATGGCGCAGACGAACTTCAGATGCGCGACCTCGGCCAGGTACAGCATGTTCAGCTCGCTGCCGCCCGCGGCCTTGGCAAAGTCGAGGTTCGCCAGCGGGCTCGGTTTGCGCAGCGTGATCTTGCGGCCCAGTGCATCGTCAACCACCAGCTCTTTCGCGGCGGCCTTGATGATCTGTTCGGAGGAGTGATGGTCACGTTGGTCATCAGGACACCTTGATGCGGCGCGAAGCCACGAAGTTGACGGACTGCTTGATGGTGGCGTCGCCGGCGCGATTGCCTGCGTCCGCCAGCGTCATCAGCACACCGTCATAGCGGAACTGCGAGACCGAGCCGTTGGCCTCCTGGATCGTTTCGTAGATCTGCGCGGGGGCTTCGTTCAGGCCCGCGTAGTAGCCCGCTTCGAGCTGCGCAAAATAGTTGTCGAGCGTCGCGTCCTGGCGCTCCACGTCGAACGAACCCGACCAGCCGTCGAAGAAGCGCACATGGTCGGTGATGCCGTCCAGACGTTTGACGCGCACGTCGGTTACGTCCTGCTTGCTCTTGAATGCGGTGATCTTGTTCGGTTGCAGCGTGCCGCTTGCAGTCTGGATCACCAGCGTGTAGTCGCGACCGACGGAGTAGCCTTGAATCGGCATAACGTTCTCCAAAAGAAACGCCCCACGTCGTGCGGGGCGGGAAGATTGATTGATATGCGAGGAGGGGACGCGCTTGACGCGCGTATTACTGATTTGCCGTCGACGTGCGGATCACCGTGGCCTGCGAGCCTTCCACGTTCACCAGGAACTTCTCGATGACCGACAGGTAGACCACCTTCACGTCAGCCTGCATGTAGCCCAGCGCAACGCGGTTCATCGGATTGTTGTTGGCATCGATCTGCACCGAGAACGCCGGGCCGCCATTGACCGCGCCGATCATCCCCTGCTGCTCCATCGAGCTGAGGAAGTTCGACAGCGTGGCCGCGGCCTGCGCGCGCACCGTGGCGGACTGCAGCTGGCCGACGTACTTGCCCATGCCCGCGTTGATCGTGCTGGCGATGTAGTTGGTCATGCGCGTGTAGTTGTCGCCCTGCGTGAGCGCGTTCGAGCTGGTGTTGTGCCCCGCACGGCAACCGAAGTACGCACCGCCCGGCACCGGATTCGTCACGACATCGATGCCGGCCTGGATCAGTGCCTGCAATTCGGCCGAGCTGTAGCTCTGGTTGGCGAACGTCTTCTGCGTGCCCACCACGCCGTAGATCTGCTTGTTGAGGCTGCTGTTCTGCGGCGACAGGTTGGCAAGCAAGCCCGCAACAAAGCCTTGCGGCGACACCAGGCGCGTCACACCGTTGACGGTATCGAGCCAATACACCCAGTCGCCAAACAACAGCTTGAAGGCGTACGAATCGATGCCGGCGGTGCTCTTGGCCGTGACAGCGTTGGCGATGGTGTCGCCGCTCGGGCCCGTGCCGATCATGTAGATGCCTTCGGACAGACCGAACGCCACCTGGGTCGGCCAGGTCGTTGCGTCGGTGCAGTCGGCGAGCATGGCAATCGACACGCCCTGGTTGCGCAGCGCGTACATGCCCTTGCGCGGCACGGTGTCCTGACCGAGCAGCACGGCGCCGGTGATGGTGGCCGCGCCATCCGTACCGCCCGCCAGTTGCAGCGTGGCGGCCGTCGGTGCGGTGGTGCTGGCGCCTGCGGTGGCAGTGATGATTTGCGACGCGCCGCGCATCACGCTCACGCCGTTGTTGATGGCGTTGGCAATTGCGATCCACAACGCATTGCCGGTCTGACCGGCACCGATGTTGTCGAACACTTCGGGCGCCAGCGTCGGAGCGGCCACGGTCACCTTCCACGTGTTGGCGGCCGAACCTGCCGCCAGCGCCACCGTGACGGTGTTGCCGAGCGAACCCGTGTACTTGGCAGTGAAGGTCACGCCGTTCGTCTGCGCGACCACCGTGGCGGCGGTGTCGGTGCCGTCGGTCACGCGCACGCAGCGGAAGTTGTTGGCGCCCTGCTGAACCGCCACGGCCACGGCCGTGCCCATATCGTAGGTGCGGTTCTGGATTGCGCCGAACGTCTGCGCGTACATGGCCATGTTGCCGATCAGCGTCGGCGAGTTGACGGGGCCCCAGGTGGCCGTGCCCACCACGCCGAGCACGTTGGTGGGAACGCCGTTGAGCAGGGTGACCTGCGGCGGAACAATCTGGACGTACAGGTCCGGAACGATGAGTGCAGTGGTATTGATGCTGCCCTGCTGGACGATCGGCATGCGTGCCTCCGAGTGAGAAAAGCAAAAGGCCGCGCAAAGGCGGCCGGACATAAAAAAGCCGCCCTAGTCGAAACGGGCGGCACGGTTGGTTGACTTCGACTGCAATACGGCCACGGCTGCGCTACTGCACGAGTGTTCGAACAGGAAACTGCCCGTCCATCGCCGCGCCGGCGTTCACGTTCTCTACACCCGTCGCAATCTGATACGCCGTATCGGTCACGATGGTCGCGTACTCGACGGCATAGCGCAGGTCACGCCGGTAAATGCCATTGGCCGGATCGTCGTGTTGATGACCGCGCTTATAGCGAAGCGCGGCGCTCTGGTCCGGCAACGTCAATCGCACGATGCCCGAGAGCACTGCATCGACCTTGCCCGCGATGAGGTCGCGAGGCGCCGCGCCATTCGCCCACGTCGAGATCAGGAACGTGCGTTCTTGCCGGCGCGTCTCGCGCTGTACCGTGCCGATGCCACCCACGCGCGGCGAGATGTATGTCGCGTTCGGAATGGTGATCGACGAGCCAGCAGCCGTTGCCGGGCGGTCAACAGCCACCAGCGCAGCCAGCGCTGTCGCAATGCTGGCCGGTGTGTCGCTCGCCTGCACGGCGTAGGCATATGCGCGGCCGTCCACCAACAGCACAACGTTCTGCGGCGTGCTGACGGTGCCGTTCACCATGACCGTCTGTGCGGTCACGCTCAAGGCCAGCGTGTTCGCCGGCGGTGTGGCGACGGTCCAATCCGAGAACGCAGTGTTGGCGTGACGTTGATGACTCGTGATCGGAAAGATCGACACATGCGCCTTGTTGGCTTGCAGGTCGGTCTTCAGTTGCGTCATGTTGGGCCAGCCGCTGTAGACCACCACCGGATTGGCCGCGATCGACGGCTGGCTGGCGCCGTTCGGATAAACCACGCCGGTGACCAGCGTGACGAGTGCATTGGAAACGTCGGAGAGATCTGCCATAAGACAAGCGCCTTCATCGATGCGCGCTGCGATGCGTGATCGATCGAGTGAGTTGTATCCAGGATTGAGACAGCCGCGAACCGTTCGTCACCGTGTAGCGACATCGAGGCATGTATTGCGTGGGAATACGTCAGAGAGCGAAGCCGAGAAACAAAAAAGCCCGCTGCGTGGCGGGCTTTTTTTTGCGATGTCTGCGCTTTGTCTGGGTAAATCAATGCACCCCAGTGGGGTGCATGTCTCGGTCTGAACCGGTTACGCCGCGAGGGCAATCGAACATCTGGGAAACAGAATACGAAGGGGATATAAACCGTGCAAGTGGGCCGAAGAGAAAATTCCGAAAAATTTTCAGGCAGCCAGCGGAGCGGCCGTCACAGTCACGGCAGCGGCCGCTGCACGCACGGCCTTCGTCATCTGCGCGCGCGCAACTTCCGAATCGATGACGTGCGACATGATCGACTGCGCCTTCGCAAGCCGCACCTTCCAGTGCTTTAGCGTATGCGGCGACGCGCCGTACTTGCGCACGAGAATGCGGCACACCATCTCTGCCGGCATGCGATGCACGTAGTGATACTGCAGCAGCCGCTTGGCTACGGGGTCGGCAATCTTCTGCCACGCTTGCTCGACCAGCCAGCCGTCATTCACGTCGATGCTGACGATGGCTTGCGGCGCGCCGCATTCTGCATCGCGCATGGCGACGGCCAACCGTGCCCACGATGCGCAGTACTGCGGTTGCCAGCTCGGGTCGCGCACGACGCGACTCCAGTTCTCCAGACGGTCTTCGATGCCCATGTCCCTGTCCTCGTATGTTCGTGGCTTGTTGCCGATTTCGGGTTGCGTCACCCTCTCTCGCGCTGTCGCCGCACTTACGGAGGACAGCTCGAGAACGCGATGACGCATGCGTCTATTGGAAAACGCGTACCTGCTCAGGCACGGCGCGCACCGCGCGCACCGACTGCACCCAGCGGCCTGTGACGCCGCATTTGCGTTCCTCATCCAGCTCCAACCGCTTGGCGGCAATCAATTCGCTGCGGCGCGCAGAGACGCTGGATTTCTCAATGCGCAACGCCTGTGCGATTTCGGCAATCGTGGCGGTGCCGCTGCGGGCGACGTAGTCGGCGATACGGTCGCACTGCAGCTTGGCCGTGGACGTGGCGCGGTTACGTCGAAAAGCATCCATCGAAGTTTGGGGGACGGTCATGGGAAGAGGCTCCAGTCGGCGCGGCGTGGCGCGCGGATTGAACAAGATTCGGTTCGACCGAGGCCGCCTGCAGTAGGCAGAGGCGGGAAGCAGGTCGTGCAGAGAAGTTTAGATTGTTCTAAACTGTTGCGTCAAGACACTTCTAATACACAAATTAGAAATTTCTTGCTCTAATGCGACCCATGGACATCTACGACAACCGCCGCCAGTGGCTGACCTACTGGATCCAGACCCTCGTCAACGGAGACCGCTCGGCGTTCGAGCGTCTGTATGGGTATTCGCGCTCGCAGGTCGCGCAGTTCCTCTCGCGCAGCTACCAGGACGGCCGCAGCATCGGCGACATTGCCGCCCGCCGTCTTGAGAAGAAGCTGGGGTTTGCCGACCGGGTGATGGACACACCGTTCTCCGACGCGGCCGCGCAGGCTGCCGGCGGCAGCGCGGGCGATTTGGTCCGCACAAGCGCAGGCGCGTCGGCGCATAGCAAGGGCTTTCCCGCGCGCCCCATCACCACGTACAACAGCCTGGACGAACTGCCGAGCGAGACGACCATTCTCATCACGCATGTCGACGTGGCGCTTTCCGCGGGCAACGGCCGGGAAACCTGGCATGTTGAAGAGAAAGAACCGCTGCCGTTCCAGGCCGATTACGTCCGCAGGCTGGACGCCAGCCCCAAGCACCTCGTGGCGGTGAAAGTGCAGGGCGACAGTATGGAGCCGCGCCTGTTCGATGACGACACGGTGGTCGTCGACAAGGCGGACCGGCGCATCCCCACGGGCGGCGGCGTGTTTGCCCTCGTGTATTGCGGCGAAATGCTGGTGAAGCGGTTGTTCCGCCTGCCCGACGGCTCGATCCGGGTGGTGAGCGACAACAAGGAGAAGCACGATCCGTTCATCGTGACACCAGACCAGCTGGAACACATCGACATCGTTGGCCGCGTCAAATACCGGTCGGGCATGGGCGATTTTTGAGCGCCTGCACGCGCCCCCTCTCAACATGCAAACCCGCTTCGGCGGGTTTTTTCGTATCCGAAGGCGTATTTCTAAACACTCGAGGTAGACATTTCTTGACAAAATGTTAGAAATATCTAAAATGGCAGGACGAAAACGATCTGATCGCCCTGCGCTGAGCCAACCTAACGCAATCCGAATGACTGAAACCGAAACACTCGACCGTATTCTTGAAGCGACCCGCAAGGCATGGGGCCTGCCGGCCGTGCGACGCGGCGGCCCTTCCTTCGCCTCACAGGGCCCGCTGCATCAGCAGACAATCCAGCCAGCGGCCAAACTTGCAGCCCACGGCCTCCAGCACGCCCACCTCCCGAAACCCGCAGCGCGCGTGCAGCTTGGCTGAGCCTGGGTTTTCGCGGCCACCACCCACCACGGCCACCATCTGTTTGAAACCGCGCGTCTGGCATTCGCGGATCAGCGCCGCCAGCAGCAACGTCCCGACGCCCCGTCCCTGAGCGGCGGCGTCAAGGTAGATGGAGTCTTCCACCGTATGACGATACGCAGGCCGCGCACGATGCGGGCCGGCATACGCATAGCCGAGCAGCACCCCGCCGGCCTCCGCCACAACGTAAGGCATGCCGGCATCCTGCAATGCGTGAAAGCGGCGCGTCATCTCGGCCAGATCGGGGGCATCGATTTCGAAGCTGGCGGTGCCAGTGCGCACGTGATGTGCATAGATGCCGACGATGGCCGGCAGGTCCGCCACGGTCGCCGCACGAATGGCGACAGCACCGGGTTCGTGCACGGGAGCGGAAGCGTCGATGGGCATTGCAGAAGACATGGCGGCAGGATGTGGAAGCCGTGTGAAGCGTTCATTGTCACGCCAATTCCACATGAACCGCAGATCGCCGAGCGCATTCCGGTGACATGGCTATCGGGCGGCGCCGGAATGCGGTAACTTGGCAGACGCTTTCGCCCCGCCCTGCCCCCGCCGTCCCTGCCATGCATGACCTGTTTCCCCTGATCGCCGAATACGGCGCGTTTGCCGTATTCCTCAATGTGCTGCTGACGCAAGCCGGCGCGCCGCTGCCGGCCGTGCCGACGCTGCTCGTGGCTGGTGCGCTCACATTCCACGGCCCGCTCTACTTCATGGAGCTTGCGCCCGCCGCCGTGTCCGGCGCGCTGCTGGGTGACGGCCTGTGGTACTTCGCCGGCAAGCGCTATGGCCGGCGCGTCATGGCACTGCTGTGCCGCGTGTCGTTGTCGCCCGATTCCTGCGTGCGGCGCACGCGCACGCAGTTCGAGCGCTGGGGCGCGCCGATGCTGCTGATCGCGAAGTTCATTCCGGGTTTGTCGACCGTGTCGTCTGCGCTGCTGGGCACGATGCGCACGCCGTTCAGCACGTTTGCGCTGTACAACCTGATGGGCTCGGCGGTGTGGGCCACGCTGTGGCTGCTGCTGGGCCGCGTGGCGCACGACAGCATCGACCAGGCGCTGCGCCAGCTCGACGTGCTGGGCATGCGCGCCGTGCTGCTGATCGCGTTGCTGGCGGCGGTATATGTGGCCGCGCGCTGGCTGCAGCGCTGGCGCTTTCGCAAGATGCTGGAGATGGCGCGCATCTCGCCCGACGAGCTGCATGCGCTGATCGAATCAGGCGCGGCACCGGTCATCATCGACGTGCGCGCAGACAGTTCGCGCATGCTGCAGCCGCAACGCATTCCCGGGGCCATGCTGTACGACATGTCTGGCAGCAACCGCGCCATCGAGATCGACGGCCCGGATCGCGAGATCATCATCTACTGCGCCTGCCCCAACGAGGCGTCTGCCGTGATGCTGGCGCGCACGCTGATGGGCCGCGGCTTCAAGCGCGTGCGTCCGCTGCATGGCGGGATCGATGCATGGGTGGCACGCGGCTATGGCGTCGAGCACGTCGTGTCGGTCACGCCCGCCACACTGGCAACGGCGGAAGCCGGCGCCTGAGGCTTTCGGGCAAGCGCACAAAAACAAAAAGCGCACCTCGCGGTGCGCTCTCCCGTAAGTACGGCAAACATGCGGTGCGCCAGCCCCCGGCTCGGACACCCCGCATCGGTCCGTGTGCATCCGCCCGAAGACGGATGTGGCGAAATGATCCCCGTTTGATCCCTTCTTCGCCAGTCGGACTTGACCCCCTTGTTATTCATTTGCAACGCTGCCGCATCCAACATATGCGCGGCGTGTTCGCGTTGTTATTTCCCGTCCTTCTTTCGTTGCCTCGCGGCTGGCCATTTTGCATGGCACTCCTGCGTACTAACGGCAGGCTTGCATCAAACTTTAGGCACCGCCCGTCATCGTCAAGCAAATGTATCGATCGCGCCTTCGTGGGTCGAAACACGGCGCGGTGCCACCGTCTGCGTATCGGCGCGGTCTTGCGAGCCGCCGTTGCCATAACGGCCGCCGTTGCCACCGTTGCCCGAACCGCCACCCTGGTTTTGCGCCGACGCACCTTGCGATGCGTTCTGCTGCTGGCTGAAGTCGCCCGTGCTGACGGACGTTTGCGCAAGCTGCATCCCGCCTTGCTGCATGGCGTCGCGCAGGCGTGGCATGGCGTCCTGCACGAGTTCGGCCACGGCCTGGTGCTGGCAGACAAAGCTCGCGTTGACGGCGCCGTTGTCCACCTCCAGCTTGACGTGCATGCCACCCAGCTCGGCCGGATTCAGCTGCAGCTCGGCCGATGATTGACGATGCACCTGCATGAAGGCGAGCTGGCTGGCCATGCTGTGCGGCCAGGCGGCGTCGCCAAAGGTGGGCAGCGTGTGGATTTGCTGCGGCGTGATCGATGCACCTGCTGCAGCGCCTGCGTTGGCACCGCCCACCGCAAAGGTAGGCGCGGCCATGCCCGCGTCGCCGTTGGCGCGCGACAGCACACCCTGGAACTGCATACCGTTGCCCTGCGCGTTGGCCTGCGCGCCGGCGTTGTCGGCGTTGCCGCCATTGCTGGCGTGGCTGGTGGCATCGGCCACGGCTGCCGTGGGCGTCTGCGTGACGGTGTTGTGTGCGCTCAGGTCGTTGCGGCGCGGCAGGCCGTGGTCGGCATTGGCGCCCTGCGCAGACGACGTGCTGCCGAGCTGGCGCACGGCGGGCGGCGTGTTGTCGGCAACGGCACGCGTGCGGGCCATGGTCTGGGCCAGCGTGCCGCTGTCGGGCAGCGCGGTGGCCGGCGGCGTCGGCGTGTTTGCAGCGTTGCCCTTGGCGTCCTGCGCCGCCGGCAAGCCAGCCGGAGCAGCTTGTGCCGTCATGGCCGGGTCTGCGGGGCTCTGTACCGCGTTTTCAGCTCCGTTGGCCGCGGCGTTTGCGGCGGCCAGTGCGGCGGCGTCATTGCCGGACGATGTACTTGCTACCGGCGTCGCGGCCTTGGTAGCGGCGTTGGTATTCGGTTGGGCCGCAGGCTGGGCGACCGGCTGTTGCGCGGCTGCGGCCTGCTGCGCCGCCTGGCGTGCGGCCTCGATCTGGGCAGCCAGTTGTGCAGCCGGATCCACCACGGCCTGCTGTGCAGCGGTATCGAGATCCTTCGCGCCGGCAGGCTGGGCCGGCTTGGCGTTGACCGTATCGGCGGTGCTGGTGACAGGCGTGGTGATGGCCTGCTCCGGCGTGTTGTCGTCCGCCGGTTTGGCATCCTGATCGGTGCGCGCGGCGCCGGTGCGGGCGACGTCCTTGCGCGCGATATCGGCGCGGCGGCCGGCATCGTCGGCGGCGGATTGCGCATCGGCGCGACGGCGTGCGGCGTCCTGGGCCAGACGGTCCGACAACAGGTTGCCGAAGGTATCGGTGCCGGACGAGGAAGCCTGCGTCTTGTCAGCGGCGGCAGTATTGCCGGCCGACAGCATGGCGCCCAGGTCCTTGGCGGCGGTGTTGGGGGTGGCACTCAAGCCCACGTTGACTCCATCTTGCGACTGCGTGTTCGCGTTCGTCTTCAATTGCCGCCCTGCGCCGCACGCATGCGGATCACCTTGGCGGCGTGTTCGTCGTTGTCGCGCTGGGCGCGGCGTTCTTCGTCCAGGCGCTGCTCTTCAATGTGGCGCTGGCGCAGGATGTCGAACGACTGCTCGCGGCGCTGCTTTTCCAGCCAGTTGGCACGGCTCATTGCAAGCTGCTGCTCCAGCGCATTGATGGTGCCCTTCTGCTGGTGCACGGCATTGCCCAGACGGTCGATAAAGGCGGCGTAGTTGCGCAGGCGCGTAACATCCATGCCGCCTTCGGCGGTGCTCAGCATCTGCTGGTGGTAGTTGTTGCGGTAGTCGGACAGCAGCGCCAGCTTTTGCGTGGCGGCCTCGCGCGTGTTCATCAGGCGGCCGACTTCCTGCGTGGCTTTCTCGGTGTCCTTCTGGGCCAGTTCCAGCACGGTTTCGAGGCGGAACGGCTTGTTCATGGTGGTCATCGGTGGACCCTCCAGCTTCCCGTTACATCAACCCATCGGACGCAAATCCGGCGGCTTTAGCCTTCGGCTTGCGCAACGCTTGCGGCTTCACAGTGTCAAGCGGGCACATCACGCCAGCACTCCCTGCATCTTCTGCAGCGTGTGCTCGCGGCTTTCGTTCTCGAACATGCCCTGCTGCAGGAACGCTTCCATGTCGGGGTAGCGCGCGATGGCCTGGTCGGTCACCGGGTCGCTGCCGCGCGCGTAGGCGCCCACGGCAATCAGGTCGCGGTTGCGCTGGTAGCGGGCGTAGAGCTGCTTGAAGCGGCGCGCCGTGTCGAGCTGCTCGCGCGGCACGATGGCCGACATCACGCGGCTGATCGACTGTTCGATATCGATGGCCGGGTAGTGGCCCTGCTCCGCCAGCTTGCGCGAGAGCACGAAGTGGCCGTCCAGAATGGCGCGGGCCGCATCGGCAATCGGGTCCTGCTGGTCATCGCCTTCGGCCAGCACGGTGTAGAACGCGGTGATGGAGCCGCCGCGGCCGTTGGCATCCACCATGCCGTTGCCGGCACGCTCAACCAGCGCCGGCAGCTTGGCAAACGCCGAGGGCGGATAGCCCTTGGTGGCCGGCGGCTCGCCGATGGCCAGGGCGATCTCACGTTGCGCCATCGCATAACGCGTGAGCGAATCGACGATCAGCAGCACGTTGCAGCCGCGGTCGCGGAAGTATTCGGCAATCGTGTGGGCGTAAGCGGCGCCCTGCAGCCGCATCAGCGGCGAGGTGTCGGCCGGCGCAGCCACCACGGCTGAACGTGCCAGGCCTTCGTCGCCAAGAATCTCGTCGATGAATTCCTTCACTTCGCGGCCGCGCTCGCCGATCAGGCCCACCACCACCACGTCGGCCTGCGTGTAGCGGGCCATCATGCCCAGCAGCACGCTCTTGCCCACGCCGGAGCCGGCAAACAGGCCCAGACGCTGGCCCTGGCCAACGGTCAGCAGACCATTGATGGCGCGCACGCCCACGTCGAGCACATGCTCGATCGGCTTGCGCTTGAGCGGGTTCAGCGGTGCCGGGTTCAACGTGCCCCAGGCGAGATCTTCGTGCGCGCCCAGCGGCCCCTTGCCGTCGAGCGGCTCGCCGTTGGCGTCCACCACACGGCCCAGCAGGCGCGGGCCCACGGGCAGGAACTTGCTGTGCGAAATCGTCGGATCGGCGCCGTCTTCGCTCGACACCGGCAGGCGTTGCGGCTCCAGCGGGAACACGCGCGCACCGGGCACCACGCCCACCAGATCCGTTTGCGGCATCAGGAAGGCGCGCTCTTCTGCAAAGCCCACCACTTCGGCCAGCACGTGGCGACCATGCGGGAGTTCCACGCGGCACGCGCTGCCCACCGGCAGCTTCAGGCCAACGGCTTCCATGACCAGGCCGGCCACGCGCGTGAGCTTGCCGCACGTCACCACCGGGCGCGCCAGGCGCGCGCGCTGCGCGGTCTGCTGCAGGTGGGCTTGCCACATGCGAACGTTCGGATTGTCGGCGGCGGGCTGCACGATCTCAGGCGACATGGAGTGCGCCTCCTGCAACGCGTTCGGCTTCCGAGCGTTCGCTGGCAAGCCATGCGGTATCGCGGCCCAGCGCGCGGGTCAGTTCAGCCCAGCGGGTTTGCAGCGTGGCATCGGTTTCGCCAAAGCGGGTCTGCACACGGCAGCCGCCGCGCTCGATGGCGGCATCGACGATGAGCGTCCAGCCGGCCGCGGCCAGCTCGGTGCCCATCGTCTGGCGGATCAGCTCGGCATCATCGGCATGCACGCGCAACATGGCGGGCGCCGGGGCGGTCGGCGCATCGCCCAGTACTTCGCGAATCATCGGCAGGATGCGTTCGGGCTGCGCATGCAGTGCGCCGCGCAAAAACTGCTGCGCAAGTTGCAGCGCCAGATCCACCAGTTCTTCGGCAACGCTGCCGTTCAGTTGGTCGATCGCCTCGCGCACGGATTGCATGAGCGCGGCGATGTGTTTGGAATCTTCCTCGCCCTGGCGGCGGCCTTGTTCAAAGCCATCCTGAAAGCCTTGCGCAAAACCATCGCGGCGGCCTTCGTCGCGGGCGGTGGCAAGCTCCGCGTCAAGCGCGGCCTGCCATTCCTCTTCGGAAATCGGCGGCTCTTCGGGCTCGGGCGGCGGAGGCGGCGGCGCGGCTGCAGCAGCGGCCTCTGCGGCCTGCCGCCGGAAGTCGGTCGGCTCCCACGCCTGGTATTCGACCAGCGTGTCGCGCGGGATGATCGGCGGACGCGGCATCTCAGCGCCCCATCAAAACAAAGCGGCCCGCACGGTCAGACATAAGCGTCCTCCGCCTTGCGGCCGATGGTGATTTCGCCTTCGTCGGCCAGACGGCGCGCAACGACCAGAATTTCCTTCTGCTGCGCTTCGACTTCCGACACCTTGACGGGGCCGAGCACTTCCAGCTCTTCCTTGAGCATCGTGCCGGCACGCTGCGACATGTTGGCAAACACCTTGTCGCGGAACTCCTGCTTGGCGCCCTTGAGTGCCACCACCAGAACGTCCTGGCTAATCTCGCGCAGCAGCGTCTGCAGCGCACGGCCGTCCAGATCGATCAGGTTGTCGAACACGAACATCTTCTCGACGATGGCGTCGGCCAGTTCCGGGTCGCGCGAACGCACGCCTTCGATGACGGAGCTTTCCACGGCGCTCGGCACCAGGTTGAGGATTTCCGCTGCCGTGAGCACGCCGCCCATCGCGTTCTTCTTGCGGTGGTCGTTGCCTTGCAGCAGCTTGGTCAGCACGTCGTTCAGCTCGCGCAGGGCGCTGGGCTGAATGCCGTCGAGCGTGGCGATACGCAGGATGGTGTCGTTGCGCAGGCGCTCGGTGAAATAGGTCAGGATTTCCGAAGCCTGATCGCGGTCAAGGTGGACCAGGATCGTGGCGATGATCTGCGGGTGCTCGTTGCGGATCAGTTCGGCCACCGACGATGCATCCATCCACTTCAGGCCTTCGATGCCGCTGGTGTCACCGCCCGAGAGGATGCGGTCGATGATGTTGGCGGCGCGGTCGTCGCCGAGTGCCTTGCGGAAGACGGTGCGGATGTACTCGTTCGAATCCACGTCCAGCGGCAGGTCTTCGGCTTCAACGAAGAACGCGTCAAAGGCGTCGAGCACACGCTCGCGCGAGACGTTCTTCAGCGCGGCCATGGTCGCGCCCAGCTTCTGCACTTCGCGCGGGCCCAGGTGCTTGAGCACTTCGGCGGCTTCGCTTTCGCCCAGCGACATCATGAGGATGGCGCTGCGTTGGAGTCCTTCGGCGCTCATTCGTTACTCACCCATTGTTTGATGACGGCCGCGACGGCGCGCGGGTTGCTCTGCGCCACGCGGCGCATGGTCTCGAGCTTCTTCTCGAAGTCGTTGTTCTTGAGTTGCGGCAGCGCGTCCGGCAGCTCTTCGGATTCGGCGCCGGCAGCCGCCGGGCCTTCCAGCTCCGGCCCGGCCGAAGCCGCGGCACCGGTGATGATCGGGGCGTTCGGGTCTTCGCCTTCGCGGCCGACAAAGGTGGCCGTGGCCGCCTCGTCCTTCTTGCCCATCGAGCGGATCGCCGGACGGATCACGGCGAACACCAGGATCAGGAAACCGATGGCCAGTGCCAGATACTTGGCGCCCTGGATGCCGTACTGGATCATCTCCGGCTGCTTCCACAGCGGCAGGTCGTCCTTGGCCATCGGCAGCGTGCCCGAGAACTGGCTGTTGACCACGTTCACGGAGTCACCACGCTTGGCGTCAAAGCCCACGGCGTCCTTGACCAGGGCGTTGAGCTTGGTCATCTCGGCTTCCGACAGCGGCTTCCAGGTCTTGCCGTCGCCACGGTAGTTGACGACCACGGCCACCGACAGGCGGCGCACGGTGCCCACCGCGGCGCGGGTCCGGCGCACGGTCTTGTCGACTTCGTAGTTGGTCGTGGTGTCGCGGGTGCTCGACGAATTGCCGGTGGTCGCGGTGCCGCTCGAGTTGGCAGCCGCCGCTTGCTGCGGTTGACCGTTCGGGCCCGTTGCAGCCGGTTGCGAGGCCGGAGCCGGTGCGGTCGGCAGCATGCGCGGCGCGGTCGGCGGCTGGTTGGACAGCGCGCCGGGCACGCCGCCCTGGGCGTCGGCCTTGTTCTGCGTGGCCTCGGCGGTGTGCGTGCTGCGCACGGCGGCGTTCGCCGGGTCCTGGTTGGGACGATACGTTTCGGCCATCTGCTCAGTGTTGTCCAGATCGACGTCGGCCGTCACCTGCGCGCGCACGTTGTCTTCGCCCACCACGGGGCCGAGGATGGCTTCGATGCGCTTGATATAGCCCTGCTCGACGTCGCGCACGTAGCTCAGCTGCGTCGGGTCGAGGCCCGAGGCGTTGTCCTGGAACGACGACGACAGCAGGCGGCCGGACTGATCGACCACCGTCACGTTGGCCAGCGGCAGGTTCGGCACGCTGCTCGACACCAGGTGGCCAATGGCCTGCACCTGCGAGCGGTCGAGCATGCGGCCCGGATACAGCTTGAGCAGCACCGAGGCGCTCGGCTTGGCCTGCTCGCGCACGAACACCGACGGCTTGGTCATCGCCAGATGCACGCGGGCGGACTGCACCTCCTGCATGGCCTGGATGGTGCGGGCCAGCTCGCCTTCCAGGGCGCGCTGGTAATTGACTTGCTCGGCAAACTGGCTCGTGCCGAATTTCTGGTTCTCCATCAGCTCGAAGCCGGCCTGACCGCCCTTGGGCAGGCCTTGCGAAGCGAGCTTCAGACGGGCTTCATGCACGCTCGCCTCGGGCACCATGATGGCGGTGCCGCCTTCGGCAAAGCGGTACGGCACGTTCATTTGCTGCAGTGCGGCGATGATCGCCCCGCCGTCGCTGTCGGACACATTGCTGTACAGGACGCGATAGTCCGGCGCGCGGCTCCACAGCATCGCGGCGGCAATGACGGCCACCAGCGCGGCACCGCCGATCATCATCAGCAGGCGCGGCGACAAACGGCCGAGCGGGCCCAGGGCGCCCAGCGCACCTGCACCTCCCGCTTTCTGGCGCGTCATCGCGCCCTGGCCCACCGCCGGCATATCGACCGTACCGAGCGTGTCGGCGACAGCAACCGAATCGGCTGTCGTTGGCATCCCAAATCTCCTGACTGACTACGTTGCTTGAGCGCTCGCCCAACGTCTGGGCATGGCTCCGTGGTTGCCATTATCGGCAGCGGGTGCGCAAGCAAATTGCCAAGAAGAGGGCGTTTTCCCGTTCTTTTGGGCGCTTGGGAACGGCGGCCGGGCGGCTACCTTTGCATCACCGTGGCGCCATGGCGACCAGCCGGCCGAGGCGGAAAACGCCCAGAAAAGCCGGCCCAGGCAGTCAAGCAACGGCGCCGCAAGCAAGTCAGAGCAAAAGAGGAGTTGTCTTCACATGGATATTACGAACGCCAATTCAGTGGTCTCGCTGATGAACAGCGTGCTGGCGCCGTCCAAGACGGTGGGCGGCATTGGGGCGGGCGGTTCCGGCACGGGCGAAGACGCCAAGGTCAGCGTCGACTTCGGTGCGGTGCTCAAGTCGTCGCTGGACCGGGTGGATGCGTCGCAGCAGAAGGCCGAATCCGTCTCGCGCAGCTTCGAAATGGGCAACAACGACGTGGATCTGCATGACGTGATGCTCTCGCTGCAAAAGGCCAACATTGACATGCAGACCGCGGTGCAGGTGCGCAACAAGTTTGTCTCGGCGTACCAGAGCATCATGAGCATGTCGATCTAACGTCACTTTTCACGCTTTCCTTTTTTCGCGCCGCATGTCCAAACACGCCAAACACCGCGCCAAGCCCGCCAAGAGCAGTCTTGCGCTGGTCGTCATCGCCCGCGACGAGGCCGCGTGCATCGAGCGCTGCCTGATGAGCGCCAAGCCGCACGTCGACCGCATGATCGTGTTGGACACCGGCTCGACCGACGACACCGTGGCGATCGCCAAGGCGTGCGGCGCCCAGGTGCACCATTTCACGTGGGTGGACGACTTTTCAGCCGCCCGCAACGCCGCGCTGGACGCCGCCAATGCGGACTGGAACCTCGTGCTGGACGCCGACGAATGGATCGAAGCCGGCACGGACGAGCTGCGCGACGCCTGCACCTTCGGCCCGTTGCTGGGCGTGGTGTGCATCCGCAGCGGGTTTGAAGTCTCGGGCAAGGTGGAGCAATCCAACAGCTGGATTGCGCGCCTGCTGCCGCGCGGCGTGCGTTACAAGGGCCGCATCCACGAGCAGCCCGATGCCGACCTGCAGCGGGTTCGCCTGCCGCTGGTGATCGGCCACGACGGCTACCTCGACGTCAAGCTCGAGAAGAAGCGCGGGCGCAACCACACCCTGCTCCAGCTGGAGCTGGCCGCGCGTCCGGACGATCCGTACGTGCTCTACCAGCTCGGCAAGGATTTCCAGATCAACCAGGGCGACGCCGCCCAGGCCGCAGAGTATTACCGCCGCGCCGTGGCGACGGCACCGAAGCAGTCGCCCTATCGGCACGACCTGTGTATCTGCCTGCTGGCGTGCCTGAGCCAGACCGGACAACTCGACGAAGCCATCACCCTGGCCGGCGAGTGGATGGACGAATGGTCGGGCTCGCCGGACTACTTCTACCTGCTCGGCCACCTGATGTTTGAAGCCGCCGCCAAGCACCCGGCCCAGGCCGAGAAGCAATGGCTGCCGATGGCGGAAAACGCCTTCCTGAAGTGCCTGGAGATTGGCGAGCAGCCCAAGCTGGACGCCGCCGTATTCGGGCGCGGCAGCTTTGCCGCCGCAAAGTACCTGGCGCTGACCTACCGCGCCCTGGCCGACACGCTGGCCATCAAGTCGAACCAATATTCCGACCTCGCGCGGCAGATGCAGGAACGCAGCGCAGTCGCCGCCGCATGAGCACGCAATCATGAAGACAGTCATCCTGGCCGGGGGCCTCGGCACGCGCATCAGCGAAGAATCGCACCTGCGGCCCAAGCCGATGATCGAGATTGGCGGCCGCCCGATCCTGTGGCACATCATGAAGATCTATGCCGCCCACGGCATCAACGACTTCATCATCTGCCTTGGCTACAAGGGCTACGTCATCAAGGAGTATTTCGCCAACTACTTCCTGCACATGTCGGACGTGACGTTCGATATGTCGAAGAACGAAGTGACCGTGCACGAGCGCCATGCCGAGCCGTGGCGCATCACGCTGGTCGACACGGGCGAGCAATCGCAGACCGGCGGGCGCCTGAAGCGCGTGGCCGCCTATCTGGACCCGAACGAGCCGTTCTGCTTCACCTACGGCGACGGCGTGTCGGACATCGACATCACGAGCAAGATCGCCTTCCACCGCGCGCACGGCAAGATGGCCACCGTGACGGCCGTGCAGCCGCCGGGCCGCTACGGCATGCTCCAGCGCGACGGCGCACGCGTGACCGGCTTTACCGAAAAGCCGCCCGGCGACGGCGGCAGCTGGATCAACGGCGGCTTCTTCGTGCTCAATCCGGCGGTGATCGAATACATCGCAACCGAAGACACGCCGTGGGAAGGCGCGCCCATGGCACGCCTGGCCGAGATGGGCGAACTGAACACGTTCGAGCACCACGGCTTCTGGCAGCCGATGGACACGCTGCGCGACAAGAACAGTCTGGAAGCCCTATGGCAAGCAGGGAGTGCACCGTGGAAAAAGTGGTGACGCTCGACCCGCGTGCGTGGGCTGGCAAGCGCGTCTTCCTGACCGGTCATACGGGCTTCAAGGGCAGCTGGCTGGCACTGTGGTTGCGCCAGCTTGGCGCCGATGTTTACGGCTACAGCCTGGCGCCCGAAACGCACCCGAATCTCTTTACGCTGGCCGAGGTGGAATCCGCCATGGCCGGCCACACGCTGGGCGATATCCGTGACGCGGATGGCCTGCGTGCCGCGATGACCGCGGCGCGACCCGACGTCGTCTTTCACCTGGCCGCGCAACCGCTGGTGCGCGCGTCGTACCAGGACCCGGTCGGCACGTACGCCACCAACGTCATGGGCACCGTGAATGTGCTGGAAGCCGCGCGCGCATGCGCCGGCCTGTCGGCCATCGTGGTGGCGACCACCGACAAGTGCTACGACAACCGCGAATGGGCCTGGGGCTACCGCGAGACGGATGCACTTGGCGGCCATGATCCTTACAGCGCGTCCAAGGCTTGCGCCGAACTGGTGGCCGCAAGCTACCGGCGCGCCTTCTTCGCCAACGGCCCGCTGCTGGCCACCGGCCGCGCTGGCAATGTCATCGGCGGTGGCGACTGGTCGGAAGATCGCCTCATTCCCGATGCCGAGCGCGCGATGCGTGCCGGTACGCCGCTGGTGATCCGCTCACCGCACGCCACGCGGCCGTGGCAGCACGTCCTGGATTGCCTGCATGGGTACCTGGTGCTCGCGCAACGGCTGCTGGCCGGCGACGCCGCGTGCGCAACCGCCTGGAACTTCGGCCCGGACAGCGCCGCCACACGCACGGTCGAACAGGTCTTGCGAGGCTTGCAGCAACATTGGCCCGCACTGATCTGGCAACTGGACGCCAATGCCGCCACCGGCAAGCACGAGGCCGGCATGCTGCATCTCGACGCCAGCCGGGCACGCCAGCAGCTAGGCTGGCAGACAGCGTGGCCGTTCGAAACTGCGCTGGAACAGACCGCCGCGTGGTATCGGCATCTGCATGAAAAAAGCGCGGATGCGCGCGCGCTGTGCGACCAGCAGATCGACCGCTTCACCGCCGCCGCATCTGCTGCCACACGCAGGAGCGCCGCATGAGCCGCTTCACCATCCAACCGACGCCGCTGGCCGGCGTGGTCGAGATCAACCGCAAGGTGATCGGTGACCATCGCGGCTACTTCACGCGCTTCTTCTGCGCAGACGAACTGGCCGCCGCCGGCTTCGACAGCCCGATCGCGCAAATCAATCACTCGTATTCCGCCAAGCGCGGCACCGTGCGCGGGCTGCATTTTCAGTACCCGCCGCATGCCGAGATCAAGCTGGTGAGTTGCGTGCGCGGCCGTGTGTTCGACGTGGCCGTTGACCTGCGCGCAGGCTCGCCGACGTTCCTGCAATGGCATGCGGTGGAGTTGTCCGCCGACCGCCACAACAGCCTGCTGGTGCCGCGCGGGTTTGCCCACGGCTTCCAGGCGCTGGAAGACGATTGCGAGCTGCTGTATCTGACCTCGACGCCGTACGCGCAAGCCGCTGAAGACGGGCTCAACCCGACCGACGGCCGCCTGGCCATCGCCTGGCCGCTCGACATGACCGAATGCTCCGACCGGGACCGCAACCATCCGCCGCTGACCGACGCGTTTGCGGGCATCACGTTGCGTGTCCAGAATCCTGAACTGCAGGAACAGCCATGACTCAGAAAATTCTGTACTCCAAGCCGTCGATCACCGAGCTGGAAGTCGAATACGCCACCGACGCCGCACGCAACGGTTGGGGCGACCAGTGCTACGCCTACATCAGCCGTTTCGAAAAGCAGTTTGCGGAATTTGTCGGCACGCAGTACGCCATTGCCACCTCAAGCTGCACCGGAGCCATGCACATGGGCCTGGCCGCGCTCGGCATCGGCGCCGGCGACGAGGTGATCCTGGCCGACACGAACTGGATCGCCACGGCATCGCCCATCACTTACGTGGGCGCGACGCCAGTGTTTGTCGACATCCTGCCGGACACCTGGTGCCTGGACCCGGCGCTCGTGGAAGCGGCCATCACGCCGCGCACGAAGGCGATCATCGCCACGCACCTCTACGGCAACCTGTGCGAGATGGACCGCCTGCTCGACATCGGCAAGCGCCACGGCATTCCGGTCATCGAAGACGCGGCCGAGGCGGTGGGTTCGCGCTGGCACGGCCACGCAACGGGATCGCAAGGCATCTTCGGCACGTTCTCGTTCCATGGCACCAAGACCATGACGACGGGCGAAGGCGGCATGTTCGTCACCAACGACCGCGCGCTGTACGACCGCGTCATGACGCTGAACAACCATGGCCGGGTGCCGGGCGGCAAGCAGTTCTGGTCCGACTTCATCGGCTTCAAGTACCGCATTTCCAACGTGCAGGCCGCCATCGGCTGCGCGCAGCTCGAGCGCATCGACGCGCTCGTTGCACGCAAGCGCGAGATCTTTGCCGAGTATCAGGCGCACCTGGCGGCGTTGCCGGTTTGGCACTGAACCCCGAGGCGCCCGGCACGCTCAACAGCTACTGGATGCCCACCGTCGTGTTCGACGAAGCGCTCGGCATTACGCGCGACGGGCTGCTGGCCGCGTTCTCGCGGCGCGGCATCGATGCGCGCGTGTTCTTTATCCGCTGAGCCAGACGGAGTTGTTCGGCACGTCCGAGGCCACCGGGCGCCACAACGCGCCCAACAGCTACGCGATTGCCGAGCGCGCCATCAACCTGCCGTCGTATCACGACATGTCGAGCGAGAACATCGCGACGGTGTGCAACGTGGTGCTCGATCTCGTGAAAGCCCACCAGGAGACGCTGACATGCCTGGCATCCTGAGCCCCGACCAGATCGAGACCTTCCAGCGCGACGGCCTGCTGATCCTGCGCGACTTCTACGCGCCGTCGCAGATCGAGCCGATCCAGCGCGCCAGCTACGACATCATCGGTCTGGTGATCGACAAATACCGCCTCGACATCGAGCGCGCGCCGTTTGCGCCGGAACGGTTCGACGACGGTTATCAGGCCGTCATCAAGGCCAATCGCAAGTACGGCGCCGAGGTGTACGACGCCGTCAAGCAGATCCCCGCGTTTGTCCGCCTGCTAGGGGACGAGCGCCATGAGCAGCTCGTTCGCGAAGTGCGCCCCGGCGCGCTGCCGGGCATTGCGCACGCGGGCTCCGGCATCCGCATCGACAATCCGCGCGAAGAGAAATTTCGCGCCAACTGGCATCAGGAATACCCGGCCCAGTTGCGCAGCCTGGACGGCGTGGTGTTCTGGAGCCCGCTGGTCGAAATCACGCCCGAGATCGGGCCGGTGGAGTTCTGCCCCGGCTCGCACGTCGAAGGCCCGCTGCCCGTCTTCAGCGCCGACCCGGACAACGCCGGCAAGCAAGGCGCCTACGCATTGCTGATCAAGGACGAGGCCAGCTACCTCGCGCGCTATCCGCACGTGCAACCGCCTCACCAAGCCGGGTGACCTGGTGATGGTCGACTTTCTGGTGCTGCACGCCTCGGGACACAACACGAGCCAGCGTTCGCGCTGGTCGATGCAGTTCCGCTACTTCAATTTCTGCGAGCCGACCGGGCGCTCGCACGGTTGGAAGGGTTCGTACGCCAACGGCGTCGACTTCCGTACCGTCCACCCTGAACTCTCCGTGGAAGCCTGACCATGACTCAAGGTGCACTGCCCTGCAACGTCTGCCAGCAGCCGCTGGCCGAGCCGATTTATCGCGCGGCGCCGCAAAGCTCGCTGTCTTCCCTGCGTCGTGCCATGGACGGCACGCTGGAAGTGTTCTGCTGCGCCGCGTGCGGCCACATCCAGACCGCCGAGCTGTGCGACAACGGCAGCTTCTACGACACCGAGTACGACATCCTCGTCAACAGCGAGGAAGAAGACCAGATCTACGCAGTCGAGAACGGCCAGAAGATCTTCCGTGCCGACCACCAAGTCGCCACCTTCCAGCGCAAGCTGGCCTTGCAAGGCGCGCTGCATGAGGGCGCGCGCGTAGTCGACTTCGGCTGCGCAAAGAGCGCCACCATGCGCCTGCTCAAGCAGCAGCGCCCCGACGTGAACGTCCATCTGTTCGACATCAGCGACCGCTACGTCGGCTTCTGGGAAAATTCCTGAGCCCCGGACAATGGGCGACGTACACGATCCCGCCGGCATGGCAGCGTTCGTTCGATGTCGTCAGCCTCGTTCTTCTCGCTCGAACACATCCCCGACCTGACGACGGCGCTGCGCAACATTCACGGCTGCTGCGCGATGGCGGCGCCAGGCGATGATCGTCCCGAACACGTTCACCAACTCGGTGGATTTTCTGGTGGCGGATCACGTCAACCACTTCACGCACACGTCGCTGCAGACGCTGCTGGCCAACCACGGGTTTGACTTGCTCGAAGCCGATGCGCAGAGCCACCGTGGCGCCTTCGTCGTGACCGCCGTGCGCCGTCCTGGCGACAGCAAAGTCGCGCCGGTGCTCGATGCGCAAGCATTGGCCGACACGCAAAGCGCCGCTCGCAAGCTGGCCTTCTGGCAACAGGCCTCCAGCCACCTGACGACTTTGAAACGCAGCACGGCAGCGCCCCGCCGTCATTTACGGCGCGGGTTTCTACGGTGCCTACACCGCAAGCAACCTGCAACAGCCGCATGCCCTGCGCGCGTTTGTCGATCAGAACCTGTACCTGCAAGGGTCCTCCCTGGCGGCAAACCGGTGGTGGCGCTGGACAGCATTCTGGACGAAGTTGAAGTGGTGTACCTGGCCGTGAATCCGGTCATTGCCGATGAAGTGCGGCACACCGTGGAAGCTGCGTATCCGAATCGCTTCCGCTATTTCCGCTTCAGCCATGATCGCGCGCGGCCTCCGTCCGGAATGGCGCGAGCGACATCCTCAACTGCTGCCGCTGCGCAACGATGTGCGACGCAGCCGCACTGCGACGCGTCCGCGGCCGAATCCGCCGCGAGCGTGCGCGACTGGCTGATCGCGAAATCGAAGCAGAGCGACCTGGTGCTCTTCGTCATTGCCAGCCAGGCAGACAGCGTGCTGGGCTACCGCAGCTGAACCACATCGATGCGGTCAACCGACACGCTTCGCTTGGCATTGCCTGGCGTCGTCCGCGCAAGGCAAGGGCCATGGGCGGGCCGCATGCGAAGCCGCGTTTGCCTACGCCAGCGAAACGCTGTGCCTGCGCAAGATCACGCTGGAAGTGCTGGCCGAAAACACGCGCGCCATCGCGCTGTACGAAAAGCTCGACTTCCGCACCGTCGGCACGTTGGCTGGCCACTACCTGCAAGACAACCGCTGGCACGACGTTGTCCTGATGGAACGGATGCTGTCGTCATGAAGGTCGTGATCACACAACCGATGCTGTTCCCGTGGGTCGGTCTGCTCGAACAGATCATGCTGGCCGACGTGCTCGTCAATTACGCCGACGTACAGTTCTCCAAGGGCAGCTTCACCAACCGCGTGCAGATCAAGGAGCCGGCCGGCACGCGCTGGATGACGGTGCCGCTGGAGAAGTTCCACCTGGGCGCCCGCATTGATGAAGTCAAACCGGCTGCCAACGTCGACTGGCGAGCGCAGCATCTGCGCATGCTGGAGCAGGCCTACGAGGCCGCGCCGCATGCAAGCGACATGCTGGCGCTGGTGCGCTCCGTGTACGAAGCCGACTACACCAACATGGGCGCGCTGGCACTGGCGTCCATGCGCGCGGTGTGCCGTTATCTGGGCATCGACCTGGACAGCAAATTTGTCGACGCGCCTGAACTGGACATTCCCGGCCGCAACACCGACCGCGTGCTCGCCATCGTGAAGAAGCTGCACGGCGACACCTACATCACCGGACACGGCGCCAAGAACTACCTGGCCCACGCCGATTTCGAGCAGCAAGGCGTTGCCGTCGAATACATGAACTACGCCATGCGGCCGTACACGCAACTGCATGGCGCGTTCACCCTGTTTGTCAGCAGCCTGGACCTGATTGCCAATCATGGCCCGGCCGGCAAGCAGTACATGTGCCCTCAGACCCTCCACTGGCGCGAGTTCATCCAATGAGTGAAATCGAAGCAATCCAACCCGAAGCGCCGCAAGACGTGGCGCCCGTGAAGCAGGCGGAGGCCATCCAGCAGGTTGCGCTGAGCGTCTGCATCCCGACCTACAACCGCGCCCGCTATCTCGAGAATCTGCTTGCAGAACTCGTCTCGCAGATCGGCGAGCTGAAGTTCAGCTATGAATTGCTGATCGGCGACAACTGCTCGACGGATGCCACCGAAGAAGTCGTGGGCCGTTATCAGGACAAGCTGAACATCCGGTATTTCCGCCGCCCGTCGAACCTCGGCTCGGCAGAAAACCTGAACCAGCTCTATCGCAGCGCGCAGGGCAAGTACGTGCTCTACCACGCCGACGACGACCTGCCGATCCTGGCCGAGATCAACAACAACATCGACATCTTCGAGCGCAACCCGGGCGTGGATGTCATCTTTGCGCCGTGGTTCATTCCACGACCTGCCGACGCGGCAGGACGTCACGATGTTCTATCGCCAGGACGACAACTACCTGATCGAGCAGCACGACTACGCCAAGCTGCTGGCGCTGGTGTTGTCGCACCACCTCTTTCCGGAGATCTACCTGGCGCGCCGCGAGGTGATGGACCGCATCTACTTCAGCGCGCCCGAGCCGGCGTTCTACGCCTTCGTGCATGCGGCGGAAATGCTCGGCTCCAGCGCGGTGTACTTCAGCAAGACGCCGTTCTATCGCTCGGTCTCGCGCTACTTTGCCGACGAGACCCGCGCACAGGCCGGCAACGAAGAAGTGAAACACGCGTGGGACCGCTATCGCGGCGGGCTGGAATACCTGTTCGGCAAGTTCTCGCACACGCTGCCGGCTGCCGAGCGCCCCGAATGGCTGAACGCCATCAACCAATTCGTGCTGGCACGCATGAAGGTGGCGCTGCGCCTGCGCACGCATGAAGGCGGCCACTGGATCGACAACTACTACATCGCCAACCGCGTCCGCGCGCTGGGTGAAGTGTCCGATCTGCCGGCACCGTATGACCTGTACCGCGTCAATGCCGCGTTCGAATACGTGACCAAGCTCGATCCGTTCAAGCCCGAGCCGCCCAAGTACGCCACGCTGCGCCGCGCGCCGCTTCAGGTCTTCCACCACGCGCACGGCTTTGCCGACACCGCGTTTCTGGTGCTCGACGACGATGACGCCATTCCGCATCACACCATCGTCGTCACGCCGATCCCGATGAACCTTGCGGTGCCGGCCGGCCGCGAAGTCCGCTTCGTGTCGGAACTCGAAACCCTCGCCAAATTCCCCTGAGTCACTGGTCACGCCCACATGGATCTCTCCAACGCCCATTCCGTGGTCTCGCTGATGAACAGCGTGCTGGCGCCGTCCACTGTCGGCGGCAGCACCGCCAGCGGCGAAACCGGCAAACCCAGCGTCGACTTCGGCTCCGTGCTCAAGTCGTCGCTGGACCGCGTCGACGCTTCACAGCAGAAGGCCGAATCCATCTCCCGCAGCTTTGAGATGGGCAACAACGACGTCGACCTGCACGACGTCATGCTCTCGCTGCAGAAGGCCAACATCGACATGCAGACGGCCGTGCAGGTGCGCAACAAGCTGGTCTCGGCGTACCAAAGCATCATGAGCATGTCGATCTGACATCACGCTGCCCCGCTCTTTTCCCCGTCGCGGAGGAGGGCTCACGGTCCCTCTTGTCATTTATATTGCACGCAATATAATTGCATCATCGATTTCTAGATCGATCTCCCGGCCGTCATGTCGCCGACCGGGTTTCCCAACAAGAGGACCCGACCATGAAGACGCTTTACCAGACCCAAGTCACCGCTGAGGGCGGCCGCGCCGGCCATGTTCGCAGCGCCGACGGCACGCTCGACCTGCCCCTCTCTGCCGCGCGAGCTTGGCGGCGCAGGCGGTGCGGCTACAAATCCTGAGCAACTGTTTGCCGCCGGTTATGCCGCCTGCTTCGAAATGCAGTGCTGCATGTAGCACGTGCCAAGCAGATCAAGCTGGCGTCGACCTCGGTCACGGCCACGGTCGGCATCGGCCCGCGGGAAGACGGCGGCTTTGCGCTGACGGTGTCGCTGTCGGCCACCCTGGGCGGCGTCGATCAGGCGACGGCTGAAGCGCTTGTGGCGGCCGCGCATGGCGTATGCCCCTATTCGCATGCCGTCCGTGGCAATATTGACGTCCAATTGAACACGGTCACGCGCTGAGCCCTTTCCGGGCCGATGCGGCACTCGCCGCTCGGGCGCCAGGCCGTTCCCCCCGGGAGTTTTCCGTGAACGACGTGCTGGCGCTCGATCAGCAGCTCTGCTTTCCTTTGTATGCCGCCGGCCACTTGCTGACGCGCCTCTACCGCCCGCTGCTCGATGAACTGGGCCTGACCTATCCCCAGTACCTGGTGATGCTGGCGTGCTGGCAGCAGGCGCCCTGCGCAGTGGGTGACCTCGGCCGCACGCTTTACCTCGATACGGGCACCCTTACACCGCTGCTCAAGCGGCTCGAAGAACAAGGCCTCGTCACGCGCACGCGCGATCCCGATGACCAGCGCCGCGTCGTCATCGAGTTGACCGAGGCGGGCCGCGCCCTTCGCGAACGTGCCGCCAAGGTGCCCGAAGCCCTGGCCTGCAAGATTCCGCTGGAATTGGATGAGATCGGCGCCACGCGCAACGTGCTGCGCAAGCTGCTCGACGCATTGGCCACAGCGGACGACCGCGAATGAGTGCACCGTCCGCTTCCGCCGACCTGGCGCTGGTTGTCATCGCCCGCAATGAAGCCGCCAGCATTGCGCGCTGCCTGCTCAGCGCCAAGCCGTTTGTCGATCGCATGGTGGTGCTGGATACGGGGTCGACTGACGAAACCGTCGCCATTGCGCAGTCGTGCGGCGCACTTGTCAGCCACATGGCGTGGACGAACGACTTCTCCGCCGCGCGCAACACGGCGCTGCAGGCGGCCAATGCCGACTGGAACCTCATCCTCGACGCAGACGAATGGCTGGAAAGCGGCGGCGAGCACCTGCGCACGCTCGGCGGCGCAGAGCCGTCCGTCGGGGTGGTGTGCGTCAAGAACGATACCGATGCAACCGAATCCGCCAGCCAGTTGATTGCGTGATTCCGCGGCCGCTGCCGCGTGGCGTGCACTACACGGGGCGCATCCATGAGCAGCCGGTGTCGTCCTTGCCGGCGACGCGCGTGCCGGTCGTGGTGCGCCACGACGGCTATACCGCGGCCAAGATGCAGAAGAAAGGCGAGCGCAATACGCAGCTGCTGCTCGATGAACTCGCGCATCGGCCGGACGATCCGTATGTGCTGTATCAGCTCGGCAAGGAAACCGAGCTGCATCACGAAGACTACGCAAAGGCCGTGACGTACTACGCGCGCGCCTTCAGCCTGGCGCCGGCAGATGCGCCGTACCGCCGCAACCTGGCACTGCGTTATGTGTACAGCCTGGGCAAGGCCGACCGCGTTGACGAGGCACTTGCGCAAGGCGACGTCGCTATCCAGACGTGGCCGGACTTTCCGGATCTGTGCTTTGCGCTGGGATTGGTGTTGCTGGATGCGGCGGCCAAGCACCCTGACGAGGCAGGCGTGCGGTGGCTACCGTTGGCAGAACAGGTCTTCAACCGCTGCCTGGAGATCGGCGATCAGCCGGAGATGGACGGCAGCGTCATCGGCCGGGGCAGCTTCCTCGCTGCGCAGCAACTGGCGATCGTGTACCAGATGCAGAGCCAGGCGCTCGCACGCAAGTCCGAGCACTATCTGACGCTGTCAAAACAGCTGCAAGACGCGTCGCCTCAATAACGCGCCATGCTGCCGTAAGCGTTGCTTGCGGTGGTGGCGCGGCGTGCCGTGTCGATGCGCTTCTGCAGGCGGTCCAGGCGCGGATACACCATGGCGCGCACGCGTGCGTCATCTTCCAAAATGCGCACGAGCAGCGTGCGCTTGCGCTCCACGTCGGCACGCGAGAGCTGCGGGTGCGGCTCGGAACGGCGCAGCGCATCCACATAGGCGGCACTCTCGCGTTCCAGCGTACTGACGACTTCCCAGTTACCCACTTCGGCCGCGCTGACCATTTCAGCGGTCAGGCGCGCAATGGCTTCGTAGCAGGTGAACAGACTTTCGCTGTCCTTGATCGGGATGTTGCGGTGCATAGTGGCTCCAGTTGGGCCGAATTCAGTCAAAGGTCGCCTGACTACAAACGACCGGCAATCAGCTCACAACGCTCAGGTGGCTGCTTGCCACGGCGGCAGCCGGTTGGCCGGTCTGGCCGATGGCGAGCCACGCATCCTGCAGCGGGACCAGCAAGGCATCCACCTCGGCGAGGATCGTCAGATCGTTGTTGCCGTTGGCCACCAGCAGGCGGCGCAGCATGTAGTCGTACAGCGTGTTCAGTTGCACGGCGATGTCGCCGCCGCGCTGGTGATCGAGGCTGGCCTGCAGGCCCTGGCCGATGATCGAGATGGCCTTGTCGAAAGCCTTCACCTTCGCCAGCACGTCGCCGCGCTGGATGGCGGCGCTTGCCAGATTGATGGCGGCGCGCGCGCCTTCAAACAGCATGGCGATCAGGCGGTGCGGATTGGCGTCAACCACGGACGTCTCGATGCCGACTTGCGCATAGGCACCGATGGCACGGCGTGCAGCGTACATGGAAAAGGTCCTCGCTGTAGTCTGTTTTGTTATGGGTTGTGCTCTAAACCTAAACCCGGCTTAGTTGTTGCTCGACGTCTGCTTCGCAATGGCCGCGAGCTGCGTCGTCAGGTAATTGCTGGTGTTCGTCATGCTGGCCACCGCCGCGGACAGCGCGTTGAACTGCGTGTAGTACAGCGCCTGCTTGTTGTCCAGGCGCGTCTGCATGGCGGTGATCTGGCTGGCAAGCGAGGTGAGCGAACTGTTGATCGCGTCGGTCTCGTTCTGCACCATGCCGCTGGACGACAGCAGGTTGGTCATCACCGTGTTGAGCTGGGCGGCGTAACCGCGCTGTACCGTGACCGTGCCGCGGGCGCCGAGCGGGCCGCCGGCAATTTGCACGCTCAAGCCGTCGGTGGCGGAACCGGCGATCCCATACAGGTTCTGCCCCGAACTGGTCGCGGCCACGCCGTTGATGGTGCCCTGCACATCCACACCGTTGGCGGCGGTGGGGCTCGCGCCGAAGAGCGACGAAGCGCCCGCACCCGATACCGAGACCGCCGACACCGAGCCGAACTGGCTGTCGGTAATGCTCAGCACACCGCTGGCATTGGCCGACACCGAGGCGGTCACCTTGGCGTTCTGCAGCGTGGTCGATGCGTTGATCTGGCTTTGAATTTGCGCAGCCAGCGTCGTCGCGGTGTAGCTGCCGGCCGCCAACGTCACGTTGACGGACATCCCGCTGATGTTGAACGCGAGCGTGTCGTTCACACCCGCCGTAATGGTCGTGTTGGCGGCCGCCGAACCCGTGAGCGTGCCCTGCGTGGCCAGCTGTGTCACGTTGACGGCGTAGCTGCCGGCCTGCGTGGAATTCGAGAACGTCGGCACGCTGACGAGCGAATCGGTGGCCGTGCCGGTACCGGCAAACAATCCGGCCACCTGGCTGGGCGACTTTGCAATGGCGGCCGACAGCTTGGTGTTGTCGACCGACAGCGTGCCGTCGGAATTCATCGTCACGCCGACGCTGCCGAGGGACTGGTAATTGCCGTTGCCGACCGCCTGGCCCAGCACGTCGGTAATCTGGTTGATGAGCGTCTTGGTACTCACATCGCCCGCGAGCGGACCGTTGTTGGCGCTATTGGCGGTGTCGATCTTGGTGAGCGAATTCAGTTGCGTGCGCAGCGCGTTGTAGCCGTTCACGAAGTTCGTGACGGCGGTGGTGGTGGCGGTCGGATCGTTGGCCACCGTCACGTTCGTGCTGCCCGTCTTGGACAGCGTGAACGACGTGCCATCCACCACGTTCGACAACGTGTTGGTCGGGCTTTGCACGGCAATGCCGTTGATGGTGGCCAGGGCGTTCTGGCCCGTGGTCACCTCGGTCATGTTCTGCGTGCCGGCCGGGTCTTGCGAGAGCAGCGATTGCAGCGTCGCGTCGCCCGACACCGAAATCTTCATCTCCGAGCTGGAGCCCCTGCGGTGGACGTCAGCACCAGGCGGTACGGGTTGCCGCTGCCGTCGTTCACGATGCTGGCCGAGACCCCCATGTTGGCCGAGTTGATCGCATCACGGATGCCCGCCAGCGTGTTGTTGGACGAATCGATCGTGATGGAGCCACCGGCCAGGTTGCCGTTCTGCGTGAAGGTCGAACCGGTGTATTTCCCGCCCGAGAACGAGCCGCCCGACACCGAGCCGAACGAGAACGAAATCGTGGTCGACGCGCCGCTGCCGATGGCCGTCGTGGTGGACGTCTGCCCCTGCGCCGCCAGCACCTGCGATTGCGCAAGCTGCGTGACATTGACCGCGTAGGAACCCGCAGGCGCCGAGCCCGTCACCGACGCACTCAGCATCGACGAGTCGTAGCCGCTGGCCTTCATCGCGCTGTAATTCGACGCGCTGGTCAGATTGGACAGCGCGGTCTGGAAGGTCGACAGCGCACTCTTGAGCGAGCCCACGGCCGACAGCTGCGTCTGGTACGAGCTTTGCTGCGTCTGCAGCTGCGTCAGCGGCTGGCTTTCCACCTTCATGAGGCTGGTCACCAGCGAATTGACGTCGATGCTCGTCCCGATGCCGGGAATGGAGATCGGCGGAACGTAGTTGCTGGTTGAGGAGGTGGTAGTGGTAGTCGCCATGATCGGGTCCGATAAGCATCTGCGCCGGCGGAAGTCTCTCTACACAACGGCACGGGCTGCAGCTTCTTTAGGGCAGGTTATGCAGGCGCCACCCACGAAAAAGTGGGGTATCCGACCAACGAAAAAAGGCCGACGCCCCGAGGAGCGCCGGCCCTTGGCCCAACCGCCGGAGCGGCCGGACTGCATCCAACTTACTGATTAGCCCTTCAGCAGGCTCAGGATGCTGTTCGGTGCCGAGTTGGCTTGCGCCAGCATCGCCGTACCCGCTTGCTGCAGGATGTTCTGACGGGTCATGTTCGACGTTTCCGAAGCGTAGTCGGTATCGACCATGGCCGACTTGGCAGCCGACAGGGCGGTGTTCGACGAGGTCAGCGTGTTGATCGTCGAGCTCAGACCGCTTTGCTGTGCACCCAGGTCAGCGCGAGCTGCCTTCAGGCTGGCCAGGTCGGCGTCGATCTTGGCCTGGGCTGCCGTTGCGTTGGCGGTCGAAGTCACGCTCGTGCTCGACAGCGTACCGAAGCTGGCCAGGTTGGCGTTGGTCACGGTAGCGACGTCGGTCGCCGAGTTCTGGCCGTACTGGAACGTGGTCGAGGTGACCGAGCCGTCGAACAGCTTGGCGCCGTTGTAGTTGGCGTTGGTCTCGATGTTCTTGTTGGCCGTGGCCAGCTGTTGGTATTCCTTGTCCAGGTTGGCCTGGTCGGTGGTCGACAGACCGCCGTTGTTGGCTTCCACAGCCAGTTGGCGCATACGTTGCAGGTTGTTTTCAACCTGGCCCAGGTACGAGTCGGCCGTTTGCAGGTACGACTGTGCGTTGTTGGCGTTCTGGATACCTTGGGTTTGCGAGTTCAGCGTGGTGGTCAGGCTGGAAGCCACAGCGTAAGCAGCGGCATCGTCCTTTGCGCTGTTCACGCGCAGGCCGGTCGACAGACGTTGCAGCGACGTTTGCAGAGCGGACTGCGATTGCGACAGAGCTTGCTGCGTTTGCAGGGACGAGATGTTGGTATTGAGGCTGAGGGACATGACGGCTCCTAAGTTTCCCGATGGTTTGTTGCCCGTGTTTGCTAATTCCGGCTAGGCCGGGCAACGTGACCTGCAACTTGAAGGGGATCAGGTCTGCGTTGTACTCAGGTTATCGGTGGCCTCTGAGGAAAGTTTAGGGTCGCCTTGACAAATTTGTGCGTCGGCGGCGGTTTGGGCTTGCGGGCGCCTGATGTCCGGCACCCCTCCAAAAGAGGCGGTGCGCCTGCTTCTTGGCCTGCAGGGCCTCGGCTATACTCGTTCGACCAGTTCATAGGCGCCAGCATCCTTCTCTATATAGAGCGCCACACACGGCACAGATGGGGAGTTGCAAGCCCGCCAGTTCGGCCCAACAGCCTGCCGGTGGAAAGAAGAGCTCGAAGCGAGCCCGCGTTTGACCCGCAACACCCACCATGCTCAATGTCCTGATCGTCGAACCGCACGATATTGCCCGTGTCGGCCTGCGCCAGATCCTCAAGGATTCGCGCCTGGCCCGGCAGATCGAGGCCGTACCGGATCTGCGCGATGCGAATAACGACCTGCTCGCGCAGCGCGAGTGGGACGTCATGCTGTTCTCGGTGGAATCGGCCACCGGCGACGAATTCCAGACCATCAAGACCGTGCGCCAACAACATGCGCGCCTGGCCGTGCTGGCACTGGGCCGCCACCCCGAAGCGCTGCTTGCCGTCCGGGCGCTCAAGGCAGGCGCCGCCGGCTATCTGCCGATGGACGCCAGCCAGCCGCAACTGCTGGCCGCCGTCAACGCCATCTCCAAGGGCAAGAAATACCTGCCTTCAGACTTGGTAGAAGTCCTGGCCGACAACCTGAACGTCGACTGGGACAAGCCCCGCCACGACATCCTCTCCGACCGCGAATTCCAGACCCTGCGCATGCTGGGCTCCGGCCGCACGCTGGGCGAGATTGCCGAGGCACTGCAGATCAGTGTCAAGACGGTCAGCGTGTATCGGGGGCGCGTGCTTTCGAAAATGAAGCTGCGCAACAACGCCGAGCTGACCATGTACGTCGTCAGCAACGGCCTCCACCCTAGGGCGCCCTGCAAAGCAGCTGCGCGGCCGATCTTGGCCTTGCGATGCTCGCCGTACACGTGTACGGCTGCGCTTCTCACGCCAACCTCGGGGCGCTCGCTACGCTTTCCGGGGCACCCTAAATGGACTCGATATTTATAGAAACCGGGGGACGCGCTCGCCGTAGCGGCGGGCGTTTTCGCGCACGAGGTCCTGCACGGCTGCCGGCTCCAGCGGCCGCGTGAGCAGATAGCCCTGAAACTCGTCGCAGCCGACTTCGCGCAGGAATTCGAGCTGGCCGGTGGTCTCCACGCCTTCGGCCACGGTCTTCATGCCCATGGCCTGGGCCATCATGATGATGGCCCGCGTGATGGCCGCGCGCTCGGCCACATGCGGCAGGTCCTGCACGAACGACCGGTCGATCTTCAGCGTATCGATCGGGAAGCGGTGCAGATACGACAGCGATGAATATCCGGTACCGAAATCGTCCAGCGCCAGCGATACGCCCATCGCGCGCAGCTCGGTCAGCAGCGCATGCAATGACGGATCGTCGCGTATCAGGATGCCTTCGGTCATCTCCAGTTCGACCGCATTGCCGGGCAAGCCGCTGGTCGATAGCGCGCCACGCACCATCGCACTCAACTGCCCCGAGCTGAATGCCTGGCCCGAGAGGTTGATCGACATGCGCAAGTCCGGCAGCCCGATGCGGCGCCAGCGTGCAAGCTGGTCGCAAGCGGCACGCAGGATCCACCGGTCGATCTCGACGATCAGGCCGGTTTCTTCGGCGTCCTGAATGAACTGGCCGGGCATCATGCGGCCGAAATCGGCCGAGTTCCAGCGAATGAGCGCTTCCACGCCGACGATGCGGCCACTGCGCACATCCACGCGCGGCTGGTAGTCGGCATAGAACTCGTTGCGGTCGCTCGCGCGGCGCAGGCCCGATTCAATGCGGAAGCGGCGCGACACACGGTCGTCCAGATCGCTCGTAAAGGTCTGGAAGTTGTTGCGGCCGCGCTCCTTGGCCAGGTACATGGCGGCGTCGGCCTTGCGCAGCAGCGTGTGCGGGTCGTCGCCGTCGTGGGGTGCCACGGCAATGCCGATCGATACCCCCAGGTACAGCTCCTGCCCCTCGATATGGAACGGCGCGCTGATGGCCGACAGGATGCGCTCTGCCACGCGCCGCGTGCCCAGGCCGTCGAGCGCTTCGAGCATGACGACAAATTCGTCGCCGCCCAGGCGCGCCACAGTGTCGGCTTCACGCGCGCAGGCCTGCAGGCGGGCCGCGACTTCGCGCAGCAGCATGTCGCCAAACTGGTGGCCCAGCGTGTCGTTGACGTTCTTGAAACGATCCAGGTCGAGGAACATGACCGAAACGCGCGAGCGGTTGCGCCGCGCGATCGCCAGGGCATGCTCCAGGCGGTCTTCCAGGGCGGAGCGGTTCAGCAAACCCGTCAGCGTGTCATGCGTGGCCAGATGCCGGATGCGCTGCTGCGCTTCGCGGATCTGCGTGATGTCGACCAGCGACACCAGCACCGAATACGGCGTCGCACCCGCTTCGACGCCCGCGGGGAGGCCGTCATCGAGTGGCCGCCGTCGGCATACAGCGGCGTCCAGTTGCTGGAAACCCACACCGTGCGGCCATCCACGCAATGCATTCCGAAAATCTGGTTCAACTGCGGCTGGCCTTCCGCGATCACTTCCTGGTCCGGCCAGCCGGCTTCATGAATGGACGCATCAAATTCATCAACGGCAGCGTTCACCACCGTGGGCAGCAACCGTCCCACAAGGTCTTCCACCGGCAAACCGAGGAGCCGCGCGGCGCTCGGATTGGCATAGGTCACCCGGCGGTCTGCCCCGCACACAAGGATCCCCTCGGTCAACGCGTTGACCATCGACAGCAGATCCAGCTTCGGGCAGAAGCCCGGGGCTCGCCGCGCGCAGGACAGTCGGCCGGCAAGCCATCGGCATCGACAAGCGCAAGGTCAATACGGGTGGAAAAGGGCAAGGAATTCAAGGCGGCTTCCGCAAGGCAACGCAGGTATGCAGGGCCGGGACGTGCCGGCGCGTTCCTTCATTACAACGGCAGGCGCGGGCAAATCTTTCGGGCCAACGTCACTTTTGCGGGGAGCCGGTCGGCTGGGCGGTCGGCCAAGCGCCTGGCGCAACGCAATGAGCACAAATAAGTGGATTATTAATCACTCATAGAAACCGAGCCGCCCCGCGCCGCACATCGCAAACGCCCGAGATAAGCGGGATTGACCGCGTTTCTTGCTGGAATGAGCTGGACAGAGCTGGGGAAGAATGCAATCCGAGAACCCGACTCTGTGCACTGCGTTGTTTTACGGTGTCTTGCGCAACCCGAGCCGGGAAAGCCCACCCCCTTAGTCCCCGAGTGATCCCCATGGCCGAAGCCGCTGCCGCCACTACCGCCCCCGCCCCAGCAAAGGGCGGCTCCACAAGCTGCTGCTGATCATCCTGATCGTGCTCCTGCTCGTCGGCATGGGCGGCGCCGCCGCCTGGTTCTTCCTCGGAGGCGGCAATCACGCCGCATCCGGCCCCGCCGCACCGCCCAAGCCGAAACAGCCGGTGTTCGTGGCCATGGAAACCCTGACCGTCAATCTGCAGCCCGAAGAGGGCAACGACCGCTATCTGCAGATCGGCATCACGTTCAAGAGCTTCGACAAACATGCCGAAGAAGAGATCAAGACCTATACGCCCGAGCTGCGCAGCAAGGTCCTGATGCTGCTGGCCAGCAAGACGCCCACGGAGCTGTACCCGGCGGACGGCAAGGTCAAGCTCGCCAAGGAAATCGTTGAACTCTGCGAACACGTCTTCAAGGCTGTCGGCAAGGAATCGCCGGTGGCAGACGTCTTGTTCACCAACTTTGTGATCCAGTGACATGCTCAAGGAAGAGTTTCTTTCCCAGGAGGAAATCGACGCGCTCCTGAAGGGCGTGTCCGATGACGCGGACGACGACCCCGTCGAAGCCGCCGACCCTCGGGCATACGCTCGTACAACCTGGGCTCGCAGGAGCGCATCGTCCGTGGGCGCATGCCCACGCTGGAAATCATCAACGAGCGGTTCGCGCGCAACTGGCGTATCGGGCTGTTCAACTTCATGCGGCGCAACGCGGAAATCTCCGTCGGGCCGGTGAAGGTGCAGAAGTACAGCGAGTTCATCCGCAACCTGGTGGTGCCGACCTCGCTCAACCTCGTGCACGTCAAGCCGCTGCGCGGTACGGCGCTGTTCGTGTTCGACCCCAACCTGATCTTCCTGGTGGTCGACAACCTGTTCGGCGGCGACGGCCGCTTCCACATGCGCGTGGAAGGCCGCGACTTTACCGACGTGGAACAGCGCATCATCCAGCGCATGCTTCAGCTCGTGTTCGAGCATTACGCCAAGGCGTGGCAGCCGGTCTACCCGATCGATTTCGAATTCCTGCGCATGGAAATGCACACCGAATTCGCCAACGTGGCCACGCCCAATGAAGTGGTGGTCACCACCAGCTTCAGCATCGAGCTGGGCAACAACGGCGGCGACGTGCACATCTGCATGCCCTACACGATGATCGAGCCGATCCGCGACCGGCTCACATCGGCCATCCAGGGCGAAGCGCTGGAAGTGGACAAGCGCTGGCTGCGGCTGCTGTCGCAACAGGTGCAGACCGCCGAGGTCGAGCTGATTGCCGACCTCGCCACGGCCAAGGTGCAGGTGTCCGACATCCTGAACATGAAGGTGGGCGACGTCATTCCGCTGGAGCTGGATGACAGCGTGACCGCCAAGGTAGACGGCGTGCCCGTCATGGAATGCAACTACGGCACGTTCAACGGCCAATACGCGCTGCGGGTCAACCGCATGCTGAATATGAGCGGCAGCGAGGCTGCCACGGAGTCTGACGATGACAACTGAACCGACCATGAACCCCGAAGCCAACGCCGACGACATCGATGTCGAGATGACGATGGAAGAGGCCATGGCCCTGGAAGCCGCGCAACGTGCTGCGGCCAACCCGCCGGCCGCCGCGCCCGCCGCCGAATCCAGCCCGGTGTTCAAGCCCCTGACGGCCGACGGCCTGGGTAGCGCGCAGCGCAACGACATCGACATGATCCTGGACATCCCCGTGCAGTTGACGGTGGAGCTGGGCCGCACCAAGGTGCCCATCAAGAATCTGCTGCAGCTGGCACAAGGTTCGGTGGTGGAACTCGACGCATTGGCCGGTGAGCCGATGGATGTACTTGTCAACGGCTACCTGATCGCCCAAGGTGAAGTGGTGGTCGTCAACGAGAAGTTCGGTATCCGCCTGACCGACATCATCACGCCGTCGGAACGTATCCGTAAGTTGAACCGTTAAACCAGGCAATTCCGCCGTCCATCGGCACCCTGACAGCAACCAGTGCTCCCCCCGGGCAAGGTGTTGAAATGAACCATGCAGTCGATTGGGCCCGCACGCTAGGCGGGCTGTTTGTAGTGTTGGCGATGATCGTGGCGGCCGGCTGGCTGCTGCGCCGTCTGCAGCAGCGCGCGGGCATGGGCCCCGCAGGTTTGGGCCGGCGCCGCAGCCAGGTGATCACCGTGGTCGCGCAGCAGATGCTGGGCGACCGCGAGAAGGTCGTCGTCGTCGATGTGGAAGGCACATGGCTCGTGCTGGGCGTCACGCAGCAGCACGTGCAGACGCTGCACACGCTGCCGCGCCCTGCAGAAGCCGCCTCCTCGCCGGACGACCCATCCGGCGACGGCACTTCCGGCCCCGGCAAGCCGCCCCGCTTTGCCGACGCGCTGTCCATCCAGCTCAAGCGTCACCTGACGGGGAAGTCGGAATGAACGCGCGCACCTTCCTCCGCTGCCTGATTGCACTGACGCTGCTGGGCGCTGCGCCCGCCGTGTTCGCACAGGCGCAACCCGGCCTGCCGCTGCTCACGGGCACCGCCGGTGGCCAGAGCTATTCGCTGCCCGTCCAGACGCTGGTCTTCCTGACGTCGCTCGGGTTTCTGCCGGCCATCATCCTGATGATGAGCAGCTTCACGCGCATCATCATCGTGCTGTCATTGCTGCGCCATGCGCTGGGCACGCAGACCACGCCGCCCAACCAGGTGCTGATCGGGCTGGCGCTGTTTCTCACGTTCTTCGTCATGTCGCCAGTGCTCGACAAGGTGTACACCGACGCCTACGTGCCGCTGCGTGACAACAAGATCACCGTCGAACAGGCCATGGACACCGCCGCCACGCCGCTGCGCCAGTTCATGCTCAAGCAGACGCGCGAGCCCGATCTCGCCCTGTTCGTCAAGATGGGCAACATGCCGGCCATCGCCTCGCCCGAGCAAACGCCCATGCGCGCGCTCATCCCGGCGTTCGTCACCAGCGAGCTGAAAAGCGCGTTCCAGATCGGGTTTGCCATCTTCATCCCGTTCCTGGTGATCGACATCGTGGTGGCGGCCGTGCTGATGTCGATGGGGATGATGATGGTCACGCCGTCGATCTTCTCGCTGCCGTTCAAGATCATGCTGTTCGTGCTGGTGGATGGCTGGCACCTGCTGCTGGGCTCGCTGGCCCAGAGCTTTGTGCAATGAGCGTCGATAGGAAACCGACATGACACCCGAGTACGTTCTCGATATGGCCCGTCAGGCCATGCAGGTCGCCATGATGGTGGGCGCGCCGATGTTGCTGGTGTCGCTCGTCGTCGGCCTGCTGGTGGCGGTGTTCCAGGCCGCCACGCAGCTCAACGAGCAGACGCTGTCGTTCATCCCCAAGCTGCTGGCCGTGGCTGCCACGATGGTGCTGGCCGGCCCGTGGATCGTCGCCGTGATCGTCGACTACACGCGCGGGGTGCTGACCAACATCCCCAACTACGTGAATTGACGACACCGCGCTGACGCAGCCGCCGAATCAACGATGATCCAATTCACCGCCACACAGCTCAACGGCTGGATCGCCATGTACTGGTGGCCGCTGGTGCGCGTGCTGGCATTCATCGCCATTGCACCGCCGTTTGCCAATACCGAGATCCCGACGTCGATCAAGGTGGCGTTCGGCGTGGTCATCACGGTGGCGCTGGCGCCCATGCTGCCCGTGCCCGCAGGCGTGTCGGTGGGCTCATACGAAGGGCTGTGGATCACGCTGGTGCAGGTGTTGATCGGGCTGGCGCTGGGCTTTTGCGTGCAGCTCGTGTTCTCGGCCGTCAGCGGCGCGGGCGAGGTGATGTCGGTGCAGATGGGCCTGGGCTTCGCATCCCTGCTCGACCCGACACAGACCGAGAGCAGCATGCTGCTCGGCCGCTTCCTCAGTCTCACGGCCGTCACCGCCTTCATTGCCGGCGACGGGCATCTCGTGCTGCTGCACGCCCTGTTCGACAGCTTTACCGCCCTGCCCGTCTCGGCGGCGCCGCTGGCCAATCCGGGCTGGCAGACGCTGGCCGGTGGCGGCACGATCGTCTTTGCGCTGGCCCTGCGCATCGCCCTGCCCATCATCGCGATCATGATGATCGTCAACCTTGGCTTTGCCGTGCTCTCGCGCACGGCGCAGGCGCTCAACCCGTTTGCCGTGGGTATCGCGGCCACGCTGGTGGTGGGGCTGATGCTGGTCATGGTGATGATGACCTCGCTGGCGCCGGTGGTGGAGCGGTCTGTGATGGATGCGCTGGACTTGGGTGGGCGGGCGTTCAGCCAGTTCAGCACCCTGCCCCGATAGGCAGCGCCCGCCCGCAGCAATGCCTGCCGCGCGTGCGATGATCGCGGTATTCCGCCGACCGATCTTCATGGGAGTCTCACCACATGAGCCGCCGCGTTCTTGTGACGGGTGCCAGCCGCGGCATTGGCCGCGCCATCGCCTACCAACTCGCCGCCGACGGGTTTGACGTGTCCGTGCATTGCCGCAGCGGCCGTGCCGAGGCCGACGCCATCGTCGCAGACATCCAAGCAAACAACGGCAGCGCCCGCGTGCTGCAGTTCGACGTGCGCGACCGCGCCGCCTGCCGCACCCAGCTCGACGCCGACGTGGAAGCCCACGGCGCCTACTACGGCATCGTCCTATGCGCAGGCGTCACCCGCGACGCTGCCTTCCCTGCCCTGACCGACGAAGACTGGGACATCGTCCTCGAGACCGGTCTCGATGGCTTCTACAACGTCGTCCACCCGCTCACCATGCCGATGGTGCGTGCGCGCAAAGGCGGGCGCATCGTCACCATCGCGTCCGTCTCCGGGGTGATGGGCAATCGCGGGCAGGTCAACTACAGCGCCGCCAAGGCCGGGCTGATCGGTGCAACCAAGGCGTTGGCCGTCGAGCTTGCGTCGCGCAAGATCACCGTCAACTGTGTGGCGCCCGGGCTGATCGAAACGGACATGCTCGCCCACATGGAACACGTAGACCAAGCCCTGCAAGCCGTACCGATGCAGCGGGTCGGACAGCCTGCGGAAGTGGCTGCGGTGGTCGGCTTTTTGATGTCGGATGCGGCGTCGTACGTCACGCGGCAGGTGATCGGCGTGAATGGCGGGATGGTGTGATGCGCAAGGCCGCCCTGCTGGGCGCTGCGCCCACGCTCAAGCATCACCTCACGCGCCGACTGGCGAGCCGCTTCGCGCTGCGCATGCATGTCGTCCTGATCGTGCTGTGGTCGCTGGCGTGGGGTGTGGCGTGCAACAAGCTGCTGCGCATGGCGGGGCTCGATGCGCCCCCGGTGCGGTATGGCGTGGCAACGGTGGCCGCCTGGCTGGCCATGCTCGCCGCCTTCAAGCTTTGGCTCGCCTACGCCGGATTTACGCAACAGCGCCAGGTGCCGCGCGAGCACAGCGAGTGGGCCGCCGACACCGCCGATGCGGCGGTGGACCTGGCGTTCGATCTTCCGCTGCCGAGCGGTGGCGGTGGCGGCGCGGAGACCGTGGCCGAAGGCCTGGCATCGGCCGACGAATTCCTGCCGCTGGCGATCGTGATTGCGGTGGTTGTGGCGGTGGTGGCCGCATCGCTTGGCGTGCTCACGTACTTCTACACGCAAGGGCCCATGCTGTTGTCGGAAGCAGCGTTCGAAGTCTTGCTGGCGGGCGGGCTCATCCGCTCCGCGCGCCGCGCGAATGACGCAGACTGGCTGCGCACCGTGGTCGTCCGAACGGCAGTGCCGTGGCTGATCGTGCTGGGCTGCGCGATTGCGATCGGCCTGCTGCTGCGCTGACGGGCGCCTGTTCGCTACCGACGTCGCGCCAGCAGATCATCCACCACCGGCACCACCGCCAGCAGCATCAGAATCGACGCCAGCGGAATCGTGGCCGTGTAGCCGAGGTGCCGGAAGCCCAACGCACCGACCACGCCGCCCACGAAGAACATCCCGAGCAAGGACGCCAGCAGACGCAGCTTGGGCCGGTTGGCGACCACGGCCGGCAGATTGTGATGCCCATGGTTCCAGTACAGCGCCTTGCCGATTTCGATGCCGATGTCGGTGGCCAGACCGGTCACGTGTGGTGCGGATTTCCGCCTTCGAGATCTTGGTGATGATGGCGTTCTGCAGCCCCATCAGGAAGCACAGCAGTGCCACGGTGGCCGGCACGAACACGACGCGGTATTGCCCGAGCGTTGTGCCCATCAGGCCGAAGAGCAGCAGCAGCGCGGCCTCCAGCATGAGCGGCAGCGCGAATTCGCTCTGCGTGCTGCGGCGGCGCCCCCAGTTGACGAGCACCGCCGTACACGCCGCGCCGCACAGAAACGCCAGCAGCGAAGCAAAACCCGCCAACACAAGGACTACGTCGCCCAGCACGAGGTCGTCGGCGATCGCCGAGACGATGCCGGACATGTGCGAGGTGTATTGCTTGACGGCGAGGAATCCGCCCGCGTTGGCGGCGCCCGCCACAAAGGCCAGTGACTGACCGAGGCGCCGGTTGGCGTCTTCCGAGCGTTCCGGGCTGGTCAGGCGGCGAAGATACTGGATGGGCATGACCAGTCCTGACGGTAGGTGAGCCGACATGATACGCCGCGCCTCCGACCGCCGGCCCGCGCCGCATCAAGGATTGATGTACTGGAACAGCGACATGCCCTGCATGGCCGTGAACGTCTTCTGCGCGGCCTGCAGCGACACCTGCTGCTGCGAGAACTGCGAGATGGCGCTGGTGTAATCCACCGATTGCAGCTTCGAGATCTGCTCCTTCAGCTGCTCGCCGTAGTTCGAGCCGCTGCTGTTGAGCGTGGTGATCTGCGCCTGCTGCGTGCCCACCGTCACCTGCGCTTGCAGGGCGACCTGATAGGCGTTGTCCAGATTGCCCTGCGCCGTCTGCACGGCCTTTTGCAGGTTCGCGACGTCGGTGGCCTGCGTGGCCGCATTGATCGGGGTCGACAGCGCGGTGATCAGGTTCTCGTACGTCTTGAAGATGCTCTGGTTGGCGTTCGGGTTGGACGGATCCTTGTTGGGGATGCGCACGAACACCGAATCGCCCGACACCGAATTCGGCATCGAAATGTTCTGCGAAACCTGCACCACCGGCGGCTGGCCGCTGCCGACGTACTGCACCGAACCGCTGGCGCTGGTGAACGGATCGGTCGTGCCGTTGGCGCCGCCAAACAGGGCCACGCCCGAAGCATCGCGCTGGTTGGCGGTCGACAGCAGCTGCTGATACTGCTGCTTGACCTGCGCCAGCACGCCAATGCGCTGCGAATCCGTCATCAGCGAGGTATTGGCGCCCACCAACGTCTGCTTGCCCTGCTGCAGCGTGGTCACGAGGTTGGTCAGGGCCGAAGACACGCTGGTCAGGCGCGCGTCTGTGGTGTCGCGGTTGGCTTGGTATTGGTCGTTGGCGTCCTGCGTCTGTTGCAGTTGCGCCATCTGACCAAACGCGCTGGGGTTGTCGCCCGCGCTGTTGAGCGCGATGCCGCTCGCAATCTGCTGCTGCAATGTGAGCAGGTTCGATTGCGTGTTCTGCATCGAAGCGGAAGACGCGGCAAAGAATTGGGCGCTACTGACTCGCATGATCGGTCCGGACGAAGGGCTTTAGGACGTTATCGGCAGGCGGGGCGTTTTCTTCAGTCGCCCGATCAGCCGGCAATCGACAGCAGGCTGTCGAACAGCGAATTGGCCGTCTGCATCACCTTGGCGGAGGCCTGGTAGGCCTGCTGGTACTTCATCAGGTTCATCGCCTCGTCATCGAGGTTCACGCCCGACACCGACTGCTGCTGTTGCGTGGAACTGGCCAGCAGCGCCTTCTGCGAGGTCAGGTTGGTGCTGGCGCGGTTGGCCTGCACACCCACCTGGGTGACGAGGTTGTTCCACGCCGAGCCGATCGAGGTCGTGCCGCCGTCCAGCAGATTGCTGTTGCGCAGCTTGGCCAGCGCGCTGGCGTTGCCGTTGTCGGTGCTGTTGGCGGTGTTGGCCGAAATGGTGAACGTGTCACCGTTGCCGGGCGAACCCGAGAGCGTCATCTGCACGCCGTTGAAGGCGTACGTCGCGCCCTGCGTGTACGGCGCCGTGCCGCCCGTGTACGTGGTCGACGTGCCGCCCACCGTCACGGTGACGCTGCCCGGGAACCCCGACAGCGAGCCGCCGACGGCCGAGCTGTACGTCAGGTTGATCGGCGAGGTGAGCGGCGAGCCTGCATACGTGCTGTCCACGCCCAGCGACGACACCGTGGCGCTGCCCGTGTTGTTGCTGCCCTGGTTGAGCACCACGGGCGAGGCCGCGGCCACGTTGTGGTAGTCGGTGGTGAGCGTCTGCATGGTGGCGGCCGCGTTGGCGGTCGGGCGCACCAGGAAGGAGTCACCGCTGTTCATCGTGCCCGACAGGTTGAGCGTGACGCCGTCGATCGTGGTCGGCCAGCTCGTCACCGTCACGGAGGCGGAGCCGTCCGGATAGTGCGAAACGGTGTAGGCGCCGCCCTGGTACTTGACCTGGTAGTCGTAGCCCTGCCCCGCATTGGCGTTGGTGATGCTGGCTGTCAGCGAGCCGGTGCCGGTGTTGTTCGTGCTGGGCGCGACGCTCGGGCTGGCCACGGAGAAAAGGTCCGTGCCCATCTTGCCGTTGGCATCCATGCCGAGCTTGTTCTGCGCGTTCACGTCGGCCGCCACGGCCGTGGCCAGGCGGCCCAGGCTGTTCTGCGCCGGAATGAGCGTGTTGTTGCGGAAGTCCATCAGGCCGCCCAGCGCACCGCCGCCGAGCTGGCTGTCGTCAATGTTGACCGTGCCGCCCGGGCTCTTGTAGCCGACCGACAGTTGCGTCGGGTCGTACTGCGACGGCACTGCCGTCAGCTGGTAGCTCTGGTTGCCTTGCACCAGCGCCTGGCCGTTGCCTACATAGATGTTGAACTGGCCGTCGCCGGTCTGCACCACGCTCGCCTTGATCGACTGATTGAGCGTCTGGACGAGCTGGTCGCGCTGGTCACGCAGGTCGTTGGCCGGCTGGCCGGTCGACGCTTCCGCCTTGGAAATCTGGTCGTTCAACGAGGCGATCTGCTGCGCGGTGCCGTTGACCGAGCTGATCTGCGTCTGCACCTGCGTGTTGACCTGGTTGTTGAGCGAACTCAGCTGCCCCGCGATCGAATTGAAGCGGCTTTGCAGGCCCGCCGCAGCGTTCAGGAAAACCTGGCGCGCGGTGGTGTCCGACGGCTTGGAGGCCAGGCCATCGGCGGCGTTGAAGAAGCTGGTGAGCGACGAGCTCAGACCGCTGTTGCTGTCCGACAGATACTTGCTCAGGCCCGACACCAGGCTGTTGAGCTGGTCTGCCGCGCTGGTCGAAGCCTGGCCGCTCTGCACCTGCGCCGTCAGGAACTGGTCGTAGATACGCTTGACGGTCGTGACGTTGGCGCCCTGGCCGAGATAGCCCACGCCGGCGTACAGCGGAATGTTTTCCGTCTGTACGGCTTCCTGGCGCGAATAGCCGGGCGTGCTGGCGTTGGCAATGTTGTTGCCGGTCACTTGCAGGTTGATATCGGCAACCCGCAGGCCGGACGCGCCAATATTCAGAAGGGAGCTGCTCATAGTTGTCTCGGTGCGGGCAGCACGAAGCCGCCGAAATAAGCTCTAGAAACAACATCGGCCGACTCAGAACAAACTTGAGCCGGCCGTCGTCGTCAGAATATGCTTTTTACGTCACTCAAACGATCTGCTTGAGCACCGCCATGATCTTGTGGGCGTAGTTCGGATCGGTGGCGTAGCCCGCGCGCTGCAAACCCTTGGCGAACGATGCCGCGTCGTTGCCGTTGCCGGCTGCCACGACATTGCTGTAGCGCGGGTTGTTGGCCAGCAGGTTGGCGTAGTCCTTGAACGCCTCGGCGTACGAGCTGTAGGCGCGGAATTTCTCCTGCACCTTGTGGGCGACGCCGCCGATGTATTCGGTGGTCGTCACCGTGGCGGTCTTGCCGGACCACGAGCTGCCGGCCTTGATGCCGAACAGGTTGTGCGTGTTCGAGCCATCTTTTGCCTTGATCTCGCGGCGGCCCCAGCCGGACTCCAGCGCGGCATGGCCGATCATGAAGTTGGCCGGAATGCCGGTTTCCTGCGCGGCCTGCGATGCATGGCCGATCAGCTTGTTGTAGAAGCTGCTCATGCGCTCGCCGCGCGGCTCCGATGCCACCGTCGACAGGTCGACCTCGGGCGGCGCGCTCGGGGTCTGCGCCTGGGCATCCGCCTGCTTGCGCAGGGCGGCCAGTGCACGTTGCACGCGCTCCTCCAGGCCCGGGCGTGGCACGGTGCTGATGCCCGAGCCGTCGTCTTCCGTGCCCGGCGCAACGGCTGCGGCCATGCTGTTGAGCGACGAACGGGCGATGGCCTTCGCGGCATCGTTCGTGGCACCGGCAGCGCCCGGCAGCGCGGTATTCGTGGCCGTCGTGTTGGACAGCGCGGTATTCACCTTGCCACCCGCATCCGGGTTCACATGGTTGGCCTGACGCAGCATCTGCTTCAGAAGCTGGTCTGCCACGCCCACGCCGCGCGAGGCCATCGTCTGCGAAAGCTGCTGGTCGAGCATCGACGTGTACATCTTGCTCGACGACGAATCGAGCGGCCCGTTCTGCGGCGATGCATCGCGCATCTGCTTGAGCATCATGTTCACGAAGATCGCGTCGAACTGCTTGGCGACGGTCTTGGCGGCGCCGGTCGGGTCCGTACGCGCCGTTTGCTTGAGCGACTCGAACCCTCGGGAATCGAGCGCCAGGCGGCTGGTGAGGTCGGTTTGGTTCATCGTGGCCTCCGCAGCGTCAGATGATTTCCAGGTCGGCGCGCAGCGCGTTGGCCGCCTTCATCGCCTGCAGGATCGAGATCAGGTCTTGCGGGTTGGCGCCAATCGCGTTGATGGCCTTGACCACGTCCGCCAGGTTGGTGCCGCCCTTCACGTTGATGAGGCTGCCGCCTTGCTGCTTGACCTCGATATTCGAGCGCGCTGCGGCGACCGTCTGCCCTTGCGAGAACGGCGCCGGCTGGCTCACGACCGGGTCTGTGCTGATCGTGACCGACAGGCTGCCGTGTGCCACCGCGCACGGCTCGAGCTTGACGAGCTGGTTCATCACCACCGAACCCGTGCGGGCGTTGACCACCACGCGTGCCGCGGCAAGCGCCGGGGTCACGTCAATGTTCTGCAGCTTGGCCAGGAAGCCGACGCGATCCGACGCCAGGGCCGGCGCGCGCACGTTGATCGTGCGGCCGTCGGCGGCTTGCGCCGTATCCGTGCCGAACTGCTTGTTGATGGCGGTGACGATGTTCTGCACGGTGCCGAAATCGGTCGTGCCGGTATCGAGCTGGATGCTGCCGGCCTCGCCCACCGTAGCCTGCACGGCACGCTCCACCGTCGCACCATTGGCGATACGGCCGGCGCCGAGCTGGTTGATCTGCACCTTGCTGCCATTGGCCGATGCGCCTGCACCGCCAATCACCACGTTGCCCTGCGCCAATGCGTAGAGCTGACCGTCCACGCCCTTGAGCGGCGTGAGCAACAGCGTGCCGCCGCGCAGGCTCTTGGCATTACCGATGGACGACACCGTCACGTCGATGGTCTGGCCCGGCCGCACAAAGGCGGGCAGCGTGGCCGTTACCACCACCGCGGCGGTGTTCTTGAGCTGGATGCTCGCGCCGGCCGGCACGTTGATGCCGAACTGCGTGAGCATGTTGTTGAAGCTCTGGACCGTGAACGGCGTCTGCGTGGTCTGGTCGCCGCTGCCGTCCAGGCCGACGACGAGGCCATAGCCGATCAGCGCGTTGTCGCGCACGCCGGCAACGGTCGTCAGATCCTTGATGCGGTCTGCGTGTGCCGTGGTCGGAACAACCGCTGAAATTGCGCTCAGTGCCACCAGGGCCGCGCCGATGATTCGATGCAAAGTCATGGCAGATCCCTCAGAACGGTGACACGGTCAGGAAGAACCGCGACAGCCAGCCCATCTGCTGCGCTTCGGCCACGTAGCCCGTGCCGCGATATTCCATGCGTGCGTCCGCCACCTGGGTGGACAGCACGGTGTTTTGATTGTTGACGGTGGTCGGGTTGACCACGCCAGAGAACTTGATCGACTCGGTGCCTTGGCCCACGGCCATCTGCTTCTCGCCGCTCACCACCAGGTTGCCGTTACCGAGCACCTCCACCACCGTCACCGTAATCGTGGCCGTGAAGTTGTTCTGCGCACCGTTGGCGCCCTTGCTGTCGAACTTGTTGGCGTCGCTGGCCGACACACCCAGCAGCGACAGCACGCCCGGGTTCATGCCGGCGAACGTCGGCACGGAAGCGCTCATGCTGCCCGTGCGGTTGACGCTGCCGGACGTCTGCTTGCTGGCGGCCGTGTTTTCGGTGATCACGATGGTGATCGTGTCGCCCACCATGTGCGCGCGGCGGTCTTCGAACATGCCGCGAAAACCACCGCTGCCCGATGCCACTTCCTGGTAAATCGCCCCGTTCTGACGCGGCGCCATCACCGGCATCGGCGGGCGCGCGGTTGTCGGACCCTGCACGATCGGGGCCGGCGGCGGCAGCATGCCGCACGCCGTAGCGAGCAAGGCGGCCGTGCCGAGCACGGCCAATCGAACGATACGCACGGCGCGGCCGCTGTGCGTGAGCGAGTAAAACCGGGGGGTATGCATCGCAAAACTTCCTTAAAAACAACGCCGCCCAGCTTAGAGCTGCGACAGCTTCTCCAGCATCTGGTCCGAGGTCTGGACCGACTTGCTGTTGATCTCGTACGCGCGCTGCGTCTGGATCATGTTGACCATTTCTTCCACCACGTTCACGTTCGACGTTTCAACGTAGTTCTGGTTGAGCGCGCCCACGCCGTTCGAGCCCGGGTTGGCCAGGTTGGCCGTGCCCGACGCTTCGGTTTCGGCGTACAGGTTTTCGCCCATGCTGCGCAGGCCGGCCGGGTTGATGAAGTTGGCCAGCTGGAACGTGCCCACCTGCGTGTTGTTGACCGTGCCGGGCGTGGTGACCGTCACAACGCCGTCCTTGCCGATCGTCAGGCTGGTGGCGTTCTGCGGCACCGTCACGGCCGGCTGGACCGGGTAGCCACTGGAAGTCACCAGCTGACCCTGCGCGTTGATCTGGAAGCTGCCGTCACGCGTGTAGGCCAACGTGCCGTCCGGCATCTGCACCTGGAAGAAGCCGTTGCCGTTGATGGCCACGTCGGTCGAGTTGCCGGTCTGCTGCAGGTTGCCCTGCGTGTGCAGACGCTCGGTGGCGACGATGCGCGTACCGGTACCGATCTGCATGCCCGAAGGCAGCGTGGTCTGTTGCGACGACTGCGCACCCGGCTCGCGCACGTTCTGATACAACAAGTCTTCGAACACGGCGCGCGAGCGCTTGAAGCCCGTCGTGTTGACGTTCGCCAGGTTGTTCGAGATGACATCCAGCTGCGATTGCTGGGCGTCCATCCCGGTTTTGGAAATCCACAGGGAGCGAATCATGTTCGAGTCCTTGGTTGATTCAATTCAATGCGCCGGCCGTTCAGGCGTGGCGCAGCAGTTCATTGGCCGACTGGGCGTTCGTGTCGCTCGTGTGCAGCGACTTCATCTGCATTTCCAGTTGGCGCGAGATTTCGATCATGTTGACCAACGAGTCGGTCAGGTTGACGTTGCTGCCCTCCAGCGCCCCACCGGTGATGCGGACTTTCTCATCCACGTCGGCGTCCTGGCCGTCGCGCTGGCGGAACAGACCGTCGGCGCCGCGGTCGATGTTCGACGGGTCGATACTCACCAGCTTCAGGCGGCCGAGCGACACCGGCGGCGTACGGCTGTCGGCGCTGATCGCGTTGACCGTACCGTCCTTGGCAAACTGCACCGTGGTGTCGGGCGGCAGCGTGATCGGGCCGCCGTCGCCCAGCACCGGCTGGCCGGAGAGCGTCTGGATCGTGCCGTCGGGGCCGAGCTGGAAGGCGCCGGCGCGGGTGTAAGCCTCACCGCCCTCCGGCGTCTGCACGGCAAAGAAGCCTTGTCCGTCGATGGCCACGTCCAGGCTGCGGCCGGTGGTCTCGATCGGGCCGGGCGCGAGGTCCGTCCCGATGGCCGAGGCCATCACGTAGCTGCGCGTGGGCGAGCCATCGCCTTGCACACCCACCGTATGGAACGCGTCGATCTGCGCCTTGAAGCCGGTGGTGCTGGCGTTGGCGAGGTTGTTGGCGCTGGCAGCCTGTTGGTCGAACAGGTGCTTTACGCCAGTCATCGACACGTAGATCGAGCGGTCCATGCGAGTGTCCTTGGTGTGCGGTCAGTCAGCTTCAGGCAACGACGATTACATCGTCACCAGGGTCTGCAGGATGGTGTCCTGCGTCTTGATGGTCTGCGCGTTGGCTTGATACGAGCGCTGGGCAATGATCATGTTGACCAGCTCGGCAGACAGGTCCACGTTGGATTGCTCCACGGCCGACGACTGCAGCAGGCCGAACGACCCCATGCCCGGCGTGCCCAGGTTCGGGGCGCCCGAGTTGGACGTTTCCACCCACTGGTTGCCGCCGATGTTCTGCAGGCCTTCCGGTGCCTTGAAGTTGGCCATGGCGATCTGGCCCAGCGTTGCCGTGCGGCCGTTGGAGTAGCGCGCGGTGACGGTGCCATCGGTACCGACCGCGTAGCTGGCCAGGCGGCCGGTGGCGTAACCGTCTTGCGTCACGCCCGGGGCGGTGTCGTTGTAGCCGCCGCCGTACTGCGTGGTGCCCGTGAAATCCATGGTGGCGATGCTCATGCCGCCAAAGGCCACGTTGACCTTGCTGGGCGACGAGGTGAGCTGGCCGCTGCTGTTGAACGTGAGCGACGTCACGGGGTTACCGCCCGTCGGGTTGTTGCCGTCCACCTGCGAATACACGTCCCAGCCAGCGGCGGTGCGCACGTAGTAGTTGGTCAGCATGTGGGCCGTGCCCGTGCCGTCATACACCTGCTCCGAAACGGAGTGGTTGAACGTGGCCGAGTTGGTGGCCGAGAACGGCGTGGTGGTCGGCACCGTAGCCGCGGCATCCAGGTTCACACCGAACGCGGTGTTGGTGGTGGCCAGCGGCGCCAGGTCGTTGACGGGAATCTTCAGGTTGGTCAGCACCGCGGTATTGACCTTGCCGGTGGAATCCACGCCGTAGCCGGTCAGGTTCTGGCCCGTGGCCGAGATGATGAAACCGTTCTTGTCGGTCTGGAACTGGCCATTACGCGTGTACGACACCTGGCCGCTGGACGCATCCACCATACGGTAGAAGCCCGTGCCGTTGATGGCGATGTCCAGCGGGTTGCCGGTGTTGGTCACATTGCCCTGCGTGAACGACTGCGACACCTTGGTCACGCTCACGCCCTGGCCGATCTGGTTGTCGGATGCACCGACCAGCGAACGCGCGTACACGTCGCCAAATTCGGCGGTCGATTTCTTGTAGCCGACAGTGTTGGCGTTTGCCACGTTGCTGCCGATCACGTCGAGGTTGGCAGCGGCGGCATCGAGACCGCTCAGGCCTTGCTGGAATCCCATAAAGTTCTCCCGTGGAAGATAAAAGCGCGGGGTCTGCCCGCAGTTGACCGGTGATTACTGAATCGATGCAACGTCGGACAGCTTGGCGGTTCCGCCAGACGCCAACACCAGCTGCATCGTGCCGTTGTTGATCGTGACGCCGGCCACCTTGTCGATGCCCAGCGCGTTACCCGTAACGACCTTTCCGCCCTGCGTGGCCGTCACCTTGATGGAGTAGGCACCGTCGGCAAGCTGGTTGCCCTTGTCGTCCTTGCCGTTCCAGGTGTAGTTGCCGCTGCCGGCCGCCATCTGGCCGAGGTCGACGGTGCGCACGGCAACGCCGGCGGCGTTCGTGATCGTGACGACAACGTCGTCGGCGCCGTTGGGCACCGAGACACCAAAGTTGGCGGCGCCCGAAGCCAGCGTCAGGTTGTTGGTCGGCACCTGCACCGTGCGGCCGATCATCGACGACGCCTGCGTGGTCGCGTTCTGCGTCAGCATGCTCGACATCGTGGTGTTCAGCTGTTGGATGCCGTTCACAGTGTTGATCTGCGCAAGCTGCGAGGTCATCTGCGAGTTGTCCATCGGGTTGAGCGGATCCTGGTTCTTCAACTGCGCCACGAGCAGTTGCATGAAGGTGTTCTGCAGGTCGTTGCCGGTGGTGATGGCCAGCTGGTTGCCCGAGGTCGTGCCCGCGGTGCTGGTCGTATTGGTTGTTGAGCTGACGGTCATGTTCGTGTCTCGCTAGGAATGTGCCGCTTACTGGCCCAGGGTTAGAGCCTTGGAGGCCATCGTCTTGGTGGTGTTGGCGACTTCCACGTTGGCCTGGTACGAGCGCGACGCAGAAATCATGTTGACCATTTCGTCCACCACATCGACGTTCGGCATGGTCACGTAGCCGTCGGCATCGGCCAGCGGGTTGCCCGGCTGGTGCATGCGCTTCATGGGGGTGACGGTGTCTTCCACCACGCGGTCGACCGACACGCCGGTGGCGTAGTCGTCAGACTCTTGCGCGGGCGAGAACACCACCTGCTTGGCGCGATACGCCTTGCCGTCCGGGCCTGTCACGCTTTCGGCGTTGGCCAGGTTGGAGGCGACCACGTTCATGCGCTTGGACTGCGCGGTGAGCGCGCTGCCAGCTACATCCATCACCTTGAATAGCGACATGTTGATTCCGATGTCTTCAAACACTGTTGCCGGCACTGCTGCCGGACCGATCCGGTGTTCTGTATGGCGGCTTGCTCCGGACCGATCTTTCCCGGCCCGGAGCGCCACACAGTTCCCGCCCCTCTTTCGCCGCGCGTGATTGCTGCGCGGTCGTCTTAATGCCTGTCTGCTGCTCTTGCTGCTGTTGCTGCTGGTGCTACATCGCGCGCTAGCTGTTCTGAATGGCCGCCAGCATCGACTTGATCTTCTGCGTCACGATGCTCAGATCGGCCTCGTAACGCACGGTGTTGTCGGCAAAGCGCATGCGCTCGCCATCCATGTCCACCGTGTTGCCGTCGATGGACGGCTGCTGCGACGTGCGGTACTGCATCTCGCCCTGCAGCGCCTTGGTCTGCTGCGACAGCGATGCCTGCATCAGCGATACATCGCCGGCCGGCGCGCCATCCACCGTCAGGTGGCCTGAAGCCGTTGCCGTCATCGGCAGGCTGTTGCCGCCTTGCTGACCGACCGCCTTCTGCAGCGCCGACTGAAAATCGAAGTCGCGCGCCTTGTAGTTGGGCGTATCGGCGTTGGCGATGTTCGAGGCCAGGATCTGGTGGCGCTGCGAGCGCAAGTGCAGCGCCTGCTCCTGAAAACCGAACAACTGATCCAGCTTGTCGACCATGTCTGTCATTCCTTGCGTGTGGCGTCCTGGTGATTGCTGCCACCCGCCGGGGTTGCGTTCTGTCTTGCGTTTGCGTATTGCGCGTTCCCCTCGGCTGGAGAACTCGGCATCAGCGGCCCCTTCAAAACCGCCGATGCCGTCTCCAAAACCGCTGAACCGCTTGTCTTGCTGAGTTGCCGTCATGCAACCTCAGTGGAAAAGGCCTGTCTGCGAACCGATATCCGGCCGGGAAACCATTTACCGGGGCAGGCTGTACGGCCAGGAACCGCACAACGCCAGGGACTTCACCACGTTGCAAAGTCTAGGGGCCGGTGTGCAAGACCATTCGTTGGAATAAGGGGGGATTGGCCGACATTTCCGCATTTGGCGTTCGCGCACGCGTGGCTACACTTCACCGGACTTTTGATGAAGGGGCTCTCCATGTCCACGCGGTTTGCACGCAGCGCGCACCACCCGATCCGACCCGCCACCACGGCACTGCCGCTGGCCGGGCGCCAGCGCAAGCTGTTGCTGATGCTGGCGTTGGGCCTGCTGGCCAGCGTCGTGCACCCGATCCTGGCGCATGCACAAGGCATGGTGCGGGTGGGCTATCCGCCGGCCCAGGCCGTACAACAGCCCGCGCAGCCCACCACCATCCAGGGGCCCAACGCCATCCAGATGCAGATCCAGCAACAGCTGCAGTCGCAACTGGACATCCTGGGCGGCACGAATGAGACGGGCGCGCCACGCGCGTCGGTGGAAGTCGGCCCCGTTGATGCACGCGTGGCCAACCAGCCCTGCGACCAGATCGACCTGATGCTGCCGGCGGCCAACCGCCTGCGCGGCCGTATACAAGTAGGCGTGCGCTGCCGCTCGCCGCATGCATGGGCGGCCTGGGTGCCGGCCACGATCCAAATCACGGGGACGTATTACGTCGCCTCACACCAGTTGCCGCCGGGCAAGACGCTCGACATGGGCGATCTGGAAGCCCGCACGGGGGATCTGTCGATGCTGCCGGCCTCGGTCGTGCAGCAGCCGGCCGATGTGGTGGGGCGTGTACTGCTCACGAGCGTGGCCGCCAACCAGCCGCTGCGCGCCGAGAGCCTGCGCCTGCCGATCGCCGTGCAAGCCGGCCAGACCGTCAAGCTCATCGCCGAGGGCGGCGGCTTCCAGGTCAGCAGCGACGGCCGGGCCATGAACCAGGCGGCCGTGGGCCAAGTCGCCCAGGTGCGCACCGCCAACGGCAATGTCGTCTCCGGCATTGCGCAGTCCGCCGGCGTCGTGGCAATCCAGTTTTAAGACCAAATTGATAACGGCAGATCACTTTGCTACTGTGATGCGTGATCGATACCTGCCGCTAAAGTTTGGGCCGGGGTTGGCCGATATGGGTGTTAGGATGAACGCGCTCTTCGGAGACACCCGTGAAAATCAACCATATCGTGAACAACACGCCGGCCGTTGCGCCGACCAAGGACGCTGCGTCCGGGTCGACGCGCGCGACCGGCTCGTCCCCGGCCGCTACGACGGCTTCGGGCACCACGCGCCACAGCGGCGATGCACCGTCGCTGTCGGTCCAACAAGTCTCGCGCCAAGTGGGCAGCGGCGACTTCGACGCCGCACGCGTCGAGCAGATCCGCAGTGCCATCCAGAACGGCACGCTCAAGATGGACGCCGGCAAGATCGCCGATGCGGCGCTTTCCGACGCGCAATCGCTGCTCTCCACGCGCTCCAAGAAGGTCTGACGCGGGGTTCCCGTCGTCCGTCCCCTGTATTTTCTGACGCTGCCGGTCCGAGGGTTTCCGACCCTCGACTGATCGCGGCGGGGCGGCGTGCCGGCCGGCGGCTGCCCAAGCTTCCAAGCCTGAGCCTGAGGTAGCCACCATGGACAACACACTGCTGATCCGCACCCTTGCCGACGAGCAGGAACTGCTGCGCGCAGCCACCCACACCCTGGATGCCGAAGCGCAGGCGTTGCGCGATGGCGACATGGCCGAGCTCGAGCGCATCACCCAGACCAAGCAGAAACAGCTCACCGCGCTCGGCGAGGCCGACCGTGAACGCCGCCTTTGGTGGGCCCAGCACGGCGGCGCCGATCCGTACGGGCTGGTCAAATACCTGCGCACCGACGAAACCGCCAGCCGCCTGTTCGACGAGAACCTGGCCCTGGCCCGTCTGCTGCGCCAACGCAACATCGACAACGGCACCCTGATCGACCTGCGCCTGCGCGCCACGCAGAACGCGCTGTCGGTACTGCACGCCGCCAACAACGGCGGCGGCACACCGTACGGCCGCGACGGCAAACAGCCGCTGTCGATGCCGCGCTTCTCGGTCGTCGCGCAATAAGCCACCACAACACGTCTTTTGGGTACAAAAGCCCCGCTTTACGCTCACGTCAATGGGCGTGAAGTGGGGCTAGCTGCTGCTGCCCGATCCTGCTATCTATAGGGGTCTAGCACACCACCGATCGGGGTAAACAAAAAGGTTTACATCCCATTGATGGGTGCAACATGCATGCTGGGGATTTATTCTGCGATTTTGGCGGGGTTAATCCTCCGCGCCTGGCGACATAAACAAGAAAAACCGGAAGGAAATTGCGTCTGAAATGGCGTGCAAGGTTTCGGCCCGGTGGCACTGCATTGTGGTGACCGCCGGTTGAACGGGGAAATATACCGAGACCGCACGCCAGAAGCATTTCCACAAGCACGGCCACATTGATTTTGGACCGGCTGGTCCAAATAGACGGGGCAACACGCTGATTCCGGAAATGGGCAAACAAACCATAACCAGACAGGCGGCGCAGTGAAATCAATCGTAGTGGAGGCACACCCTTTGGTGCGTGCCGGCGCGACCCATGTGTTGCAATCCTTGCCGGCCATCACCGAAGTGGTCAGCGTCGAGCCGGACGAAGCCCTCTTTGAAAACCTCGCGGCGCATGCGGACGCCGAACTGGCCCTGATCGGCCTGCCCCTGCCGGGCATCGACGATCTGCCGGCCCTCTCCCGGCTGTTGCAACAGCCGCATCCCCGACATGTCGCCGTACTGGGCGAAACCGATTCCGCAGCGCACGTGCGTACGCTGATGCAATTGAATGTCTCTGCCTATTTGCTGAAAAGCTATTCCGGCAAATTGATTGCAGCAGCATTGGAATTGGTGCTCGCGGGCGGCCGTTATGTACCGGCATCCATCGTACTGACACGGCCTGAAGCCATTGCGGCAGGTTCGGCCAATGGTAATGACGATGGTGCGTTGCTCGGCCTGACGCAGCGTCAATATGAGATTCTCGTCTTGCTCTCGCGCGGGCATCCGGTCAAAACGATCAGCCGCATGCTCAGTATTTCCGAGGCGACAACGAAGGCACATATCAACGCGCTGTATCGCCGGCTGGAAGTGCGCAGCCGTACCGAGGCCGTCTTCGTTGCCACGCAGCGCGGCGCCATGCTGCTGAATCAGCCGAACATTGGAGCGGAGCCCTCGTCGCCCGTCTCAGCGCCGCTGCGCCTGGCGCGCACCGGCTGACGCTCCGCCCTCCAGCTTCTGCGCATAACAAAAAACGGCGCCCGAATCCGGACGCCGCTGCAAATGTCCGCCCACGCTGTCGAGACGCGGGCGGTGACAAGGAAAGCAGAACGCGAAAGGCTTAGAACTTTGCGCGGATGCCTACACCAAAGGTGTCGGCCGTCGAGAGGTCCGACACCTTGTCGCGGAAGTACGCTGCATACACATCGGTGCGCTTGGACAGCGAATAGTCGTAACCGACCGCCCACGTGTTGCGCTTCACGTCAGCCGCGCCCGAGGTCTTCGTGTACGCGTACGACGCCAGAACGCTGCCCGGGCCCACCGGAATCGACACGCCGAGCTGACCGCCGTTGCTCTTGGCGTCACCCGTGCTGATCGTGTTCTTGATGTACTGGTACTGGCCGTACAGCTTGACCACGCCAAAGTCATACGTCGCGCCCAGCTGGGCCGCCGTCTGGCGCGCGAAGCCAGCCACGAGGCTGTTCAGGTCGCCTGGCGCGCCGTCGTAGCGCACCTGCTGGAAGGCCGCCGTGGCCGCAAAATTGCCGCGGAAGTACAGCAGGCTGCCGCCCCACTTGTTTTGACCGTTGTGGCCGGCTTGCTCGCCAGCGCCGTAGATCAGGTTGGCCGTCAGGCCGCCCATGTCCGGGGTGGAATACATGATCGAGTTGTCCCAGCCCGAATCGCCCACCAGGCCCGAGATGCCCGCGGCGCCCGAACGGCCGTTGCCGAGGTAGGTGTGGAACACCATCGGCGAGAAGGTGTACGAATCGATGAACGGGTTAAACAGGATCGTCGAAACGAAGTACGGCGGCGTGTTGCGGCCGAGCTTGATCGAACCCCAGCTGTTCGACTGCAGGCCGACGAACGAATTACGGGCGAAGAAGTGGTCGCCATCAAAGCGGCCGGACTTGCCCGTGTCGGGGCGGAAAACGCTTCCAGCGTGAAGATCGCCTTCAGGCCGTTGCCCAGGTCTTCGCTGCCCTTCAGCCCCCAGTACGACGTCGACATGCCGCCGGAGTTGACACCCCAGGCGCGATCCTGGCCGAGGTTCTTGGTGGCACCCGCCCAAGCATCCACCTGGCCGTACAGCGTCACGGACGATTGGGCCTGCGCTGCGCCTGCGGCCAGCCCCGCAGCGGCAGCCAGCACGGCCAGCGAAAAACGTCGCTTGAATTGCATTATTGATTTCTCCCTCTTGTGGTTCCGGTGTGTTGAATCGACTGAATCAGCGTTGAGGCGGCAGGTGGCTCAACCCGCCGCCGCTGAGATGGCGCCGTGAATGCAACAGCCGTGCCAATACGTTGTCAGCAAAGCGTCGCTTCACAAATGAATGTGTTTTCCGGGAAGGGGCGCAGACTAGCTTGAATACCCCAGGCGGACAAGTCCCCATCGCGGGGTGTGTGGCGCCGTTTCTGCACCGGTCTGGCGCAGTGCGCTTTCAGTCGTTTTGAAGCACGCGGATGTCGACTTCGCGCGTGTAGCGCTCGGGGAAAAGTCGCAGTATGTGAGGGAGATCGGCACGTCGGCCAGGCTGTAGCCGATGCGGCGCACGCGGACCAGCGGCACGCCCGCCTCCACACCGAGCTGCGCGGCTTGGTGGGCATCGGCCACACAGGCCAGCGGCGCCTCGCGCGAGCGCGCGATGGTCAAGTTGGCGCGCTGGAAGACCTGCACGAACAGGCGATCTTCAAAGTCGCGCGCCTCGAGCATCGCCGCGAGCCGGGACGTCAGCCACGTACGCAGCAGCATGATGGGCTGCCCCTCCACCTGGGCGCGGCGCTCGACAAACGCCACCTGCGCGCCCACCGCCAGGTCCAGCGCGGCCACCACGGTGGCGTCGGCCGCCTCCAGTCGAAAAGCACTGACCGTATAGACAGCGCCCGGCACGTATTCCAGCGCGGCATCCGACTGGCCCGGCGCATACAGGACCGGCCGATGCGGCCCCACGCGATCGAGCACCACGCTGCGCTGCCCCGCGAGCGCTTAAGCAACCCACGCGCCGCCAGCTCGTTCAGTGTCCGGCGCGCCGTCAAACGCGAGACGCCGTAGCGCTGGGCGACTTCGTTCTCGCTGGGCGCGATGCTGCCGGCCGGCAGCGTTCCGTGCAGGATGTCGAGCCGAATGCGGTCGGCCAGTTCGAGGTATTTGGGCAGGCGAGGCGTCATGCCGTCGTTATACAGGAACGATCATCGCGCGCAGCAACGCAAATGGCCCACCGGGGCGGGTGGGCCATTTGCGTTGCACGCTTGCGCGCGCGTCAGGCAGAGCCTGAAAGATCAGGCGATCAGGAATTTATCGCGGTTCTTGCCGATCCAGGCCGGAGCGCGGCCGCGGCCGGACCACGTTGCACCCGTCTTCGGATCACGGTACTTGGCCGGCACCGGCGCTTTCGCACCGGCACGACGACCGCGACGCTGAGCCAGGCCCAGGTCTTCAGCCGTCAGGCCATATTCGGCAACCGTCTGGCGCACTTGCTGGATCACCGCTTCCAGTTCCTTGGCGCGCGCAGTTTCGATCTGCTCTTCCAGTTTGGCCTTTTGTGCAATCAATTCCTTGTATGTCGCCATATGCGCTCCCAATAAATTCTGGTGTGAAGTCTGGTGTGGATCAGATATTAGATCAATTGTATTCATAACTGAAATCAAATTTCAACGTTTTTGATCATTCCCCTTCAAACCGCCCCTAAGCCAGCAATCAACTCTTGGCACACCGGATGCTCAGTTTCAACCGGAAAGTCGGATTGACGCATGGGATTAGCGTACGCGATCATGCAGGGCCGCAAACTGGTATCGCGCTGCATTTCAGTGCCACCACCATAGCAAGCGCCGCCGGGTCCCGCAATTCCGGTTTTTGCCGCAAGCAGCAATCTGCAGCATCGCAGCAGTACAGCAACGCAACATCAATTCATACATAAGCCGCCGGCCCGGCATGCCACTGCACCGCGATGACATCTGCCATGGCCAGCCCATTTGGTGCGGCGGTAAAACGATTCAAAGCGTCACCCGCCTGGTTGCAGTTGGATGAGACAACGATGAATTCGCCCTTGCCGCGTCGCTTTTACTATCTGCTTTTGGTCTTTGGTGTACTGGTTGGCATCTTGTTTGTCGCCGCGACCTTTTTCTTTCCCGAACGCTCGGTCGAGCGGATCAGTGCGTATTTCATCCTGACAATGGGAACATGCGTTTTGATGTGTGCAATCGGGTTGGCACTGACGCATCGCTGGATCGATCAGCATTTCGCCGTGCAGGAAAGTGAGAATGGTGCGGAGGCTCAAATGGAACCTGCGCGCGCGTCCGAGCCTCCGCAAACCGTTTTGAAATCCGCCACCGACCCCGGCAACAATGGAACCGGCAAAACCGATTCCCGATGTGTTGTATCGGCCACAAACTAGGCTTTGCGCCGCGCACGACTTTTGCGCATCATGAAGAGCATTGCCCCCGACCTCCGGTAGCCGGCGTTCTCGCGGCCAGCGTGGCGTGAAGTCGATGCTGAGTGAGATGTCGGGCAATACCTCAGGTTGGAGCGTGGGATGCCAGACGAAATTTCCTACCCGCTGTCGGCGCAAAGCCTTCCGGTTCCGCTCTATGTGGTCCTCGAAGGCCGCATCGTCTTTGCCAATGCGGCCGGCGTTTGCATGGTGCGGGCACTTTCGTCCGACCAACTGCTCGGCGAGCCCTTCTCGCGCTTCTTCCAGGACGTTCCCGCATGGCTGGAAACCCGCCCCGGGGAAGACGCCGATGCAACGCAATCCGAGGCTCAGCCCGTTCCGGCGGCACAACTGATCTCCGCCCTTTCTGCTGGCGATTCCAACGAGGTGGTCAGCGTCCGGTTGACAGTCACGCCGACCCGCTTTGATGGGCTGCCGGCGCAACAGGTGGTCGTGCACGGATTGCCGCTGCCGCTCGATGCGCAATTGCCCGGCAAGGCCGGCGAACGCGTGCTGAGCGCCGAAGCGATTGGCGCAGCGCTGCCGCACGAGCATCTCGATCATCTGCTTTCCACGCTGCCGTCCGCCGCCTCGCTCGGCGAGCGGCTGCATGCTGCGCTGCGGGCGCTGGAAGCAGCCTTGCCTTCGACCCTGTGCGTGGTGGTGCGGGTCGTCTCCGGGCGGGCGAGGCTCTATGGCACGCAGCGCGCCAGGGCAAAGCTGGCATTGCGCGACGACCATGCGACGCACTTGCCTACCGGAACGCATGGTGAGTTCGATATCGAACTCGCACGCATCGCGCCGCTGCTCGACGAGCTGGCCCCCATCGAACTGGTGCGCGAGGCCAATGCGCCCGCGCCTTTGCGCGAAGCAATCGTCCGCGTGCTGGATACCGCGCAGCCGACATGGCTGTGCCGCATCCCGGCCCAGCATGGCGGCATGGCCGTCGCCGACGATCTGCTGTGCCTCTTCTTCCCCGCTGCCAACCCGCCTGACGACGCAGCCTTGCGCGCAGAGTGCGGCCGCTACATCGCCGCGCTGGTCAAGCTGCTGCGGCTGGAGAACGAATATCGCCAGACCCGCGAGTTGCGCGATCAGTATCGGCTGGTCGTCAACCATCTGAGCGAGGGCGTGCTGACGCTGTCCACCGATGGCCGAGTGCTGTCGTACAACCGCAGCGCGGCCGAGATCCTGCGCATGTCGGGCGCGTCATGGAAAGGCCGCCCGCGTGTGGCGTTGAACGACATGATGTTGGGCGAAGACGGCGCCATCCTGCCGCGCGCCGCATGGCCCTCCACGCTGGCGGCGCGCACGGGGCGCGCCATCAGCAACGTCGTCGTGGGCGTGCCGGCAGGCAACGGGCAGATCGTGTGGCTGCGCGAATCGGTGCTGCCGATGTTTTCGCCGGACAGCGCGTCGCCGCACGCGGTGCTGGTCATCTTTACCGACATCACGGCAGAGCGTTCCGCCTACGAGCAACTGCGCCTGCTGGAGACCAAGGATTCGCTCACCGGCCTGCCCAATCGCGCGGCGTTCATCGAGCGGCTCGATGCGCGGCTTTCGCTGCCTTCCACGGGGGAATCGGCCCTCTTGTATATCGGGCTGGACCACTTCAAGACCGTGAACGAGGCGATGGGGCACCACATGGGGAACCAGGTGCTGAACATGGCGGCGCAACGCATCCGCGCCCAGGCGGGCCAGCGCGCTGCTGGCCCGGCTGGGCGGCGACCAGTTCTGCGTGGCCATCGACGACCCGAACACCGCCGACGGACTCGCGCAACAGGTGCTCGACGCGCTGGCCCGCCCCTTTACCGGCGGCGAACGCGAGGTGCATCTGTCAGCCAGCATCGGCGTGGCAGCCTACCCGGAAGACGGGGGCGATGCGGCCACGCTCGTCAGTCATGCAGAAGCCGCCATGTACCGCGCCAAGGAAAATGGCCGGAACCGCATCACCCGGTATTCGCGCGCTCGAAACGCAGATGCTGCGCCGCTTCACACTCAACGAGCGCATGCGGCGCGCGCTCGGGCGCGGTCAGGTGCGGCTGGTGTATCAGCCGAAGTACGCACTCGACTCAGGCGAACTGGTGGCCGTTGAAGCCCTGATGCGATGGTCCGACCCGGAGCTTGGCGCGGTGTCGCCCACCGAGTTCATCGACGTGGCGGAGGAGTCAGGCTACATCCTCGAACTCGGCCGCTGGGCGCTTATGCAGGCCTGCACGCAAGGCGAGCATGGGCGCGCAAGTTCGGCTTCACCGGCCGCATGGCGGTGAACGTGTCCGCGCGGCAATGCGATGCGGGCGTGATCGAGCGCGACGTCGACGAGGCGCTCAAGGCGTCCGGCATGACGCCGAGCCGGCTGGAGCTGGAGTTGACGGAAAGCGTGCTGCTGGCCGACCGGCAATCGACACAGCGTCTGCTGATGAGCCTGGCCGCGCGGGGCGTGCGCATCTCGCTCGATGATTTCGGCATCGGCTTTTCATCGCTGTCGTATCTGCGCAGCTTGCCGATCCACAACATCAAGATCGATCGTTCGTTCATCAGCGGCGTGCCTGGGGTGCCCGACTGCGTGGCGCTCACCAAGACGATCATCGCAATGGCCCGCGCGTTGAACATGACCGTCACAGCCGAAGGTGTCGAGACCCCGAGCAATCGGCCTTTTTGTCTGCGCATGCTTGCGACGAAGTGCAAGGCTTCCTGTTTGGGCGGCCGCTGGAAGTGTCGGCACTGGAAGACTTGCTACGCACCCGAAGCCGCGCACAGGCATAAAAAAACGGACCCGAAGATTTGACCTCGGGTCCGTTTTTCTCGGGGTCGACCCGCAGGCCGACCGAATATCAACGCGTCGATACGTTGCCGACCAGGCCGCCCAATGCGGCACCGCCCAGCGTGGCGCCCGGGCCGCCAATCAGAGCAGCGCCGGCCAACCCACCCACACCCGCCCCAATGGCGGTATTGCGTTGACGTGCCGTCATGTCGGCACAGCCGGTTGCCGTCAGCAGCGTGGCACCGGCCAGCAGAATCGTCAGTACCCGAACCATGTTCTTCTCCTTGAATGCGTCGGTCGCGATCAAGCCATCGCGTATCGAAAGTCTGGCGAAGGGGCCCGCGACTTGCTGTTTCAAGTTGTAATCAATCGTTGCAATGTGCAGGGGCCCTCACCCGCGAGCCCTTGCCACATTCCCGAGCAACGCCGATCAAAAGCCGTCGCCACGCGGCTCGGATGGTGTTTCCCACAGACTTATCCACATGTTCTGTGCATAACCTGCGTCATCGGCGCAGACCCAAGTCACAAAAGGGCTTGACGGGTTTCGACAAACGTGCAGATCACGTAAAACGTGTGCGCGCGGCCCGAGTTATCCACATCGATGAAGGCTGTTACATCGTGCAACAAACCCTTTTCCGTCAACCGCTTGCGGGGGATTCTGCAAGCGGTGCGCGCTGCTGTGGACAAGTTGTGCCGGGGAAGCGCCGGGATTGTTGGCCAACCATCGCCGAAGCCGACGCCCACAGGCGAGCATCGGGCCTAAAACGCCCGCACATGGACGTTTGACGCTCGACCATGCGCTGCCGATGGTCGGCGTCCACCCTCAGCGGGCGGAATACGAGCCTCAAACAGTCGCCTTCGGCTGTCAGACCTCGAAATTTTCGACCTCCGACAACCGGCTTCGAGCCTCGGACGGTCGCGCTTCAGCCTCAACGGGTGAACGTTGAGTCTTTGACGGCGACGCTCGGCCCTTAAAGCTCCGATGGGTCGGATGTTTTTGGGCCGAGCTCGGGCCTCTGAGGGCCGTACGCCACTGTTTGACGGTGACGTGCGGGTGTCGGACGGTCGAAATCGAATGTTTGAGGTCGGGGCACCGACCCAACACTGCGGCGCTCAGCAAACTGCAGGCAACCTGCGAGACGCGCAGCACCAAATCTGCGTGCCTGAGCGTCGATCGCCGCATGCGTCCGGCCAACATGCGCCGTGCGTGCTCACGCTTTCGAGCATGTCTGGCGGACCAGCACGGCGCTTCGTTTGGAAACAACCCAGTGAGATCACCAGGCCAGATCGGCCGGCGTGTCGACATCGCGCAGGATGCCGGCGTCTTCGGTGTCGATGCGGGTGAGCTTGGCGGGATCGATCAGCCGCCGCGCGCCCTCGTCGCCGTCGAGCGAAGTCAGCCCCGCGAAAAAGTCGGCGCCGAAGCCAATGGGATGGCCCCGCTGCCCCGCATGAAAGGGTGCAACGCAACGGTGTGGGTCCACTGCGTTGGCGATTTGGCTGATGGTGTCAGAGGCAATCCACGGCATGTCGGCCAGGGCGATGATCCACCCGCCGGCTTGCGGGCGCGCGGCCACGCCGCCAGCCAGGCTGGCGCCCATGCCGCGTGCGGCATCGGGACAGCGCAAGACTTCGCAACCGGCCTCGGCCAACAGCGCGGCCAGTTGATCGACCTGCGCACCATGCGTGGCAGCGGCGGGCACCACTGCCACCACGTCGCCCAGTGCCTGCTTCAGGTGCCGCGCGGCCTGCACCGCCACGGGCGTTCCATCGGGCAGCGGGGCGAGCAGCTTGTTGGCCACGCCCGCCGCATCAAACCGGCTGCCACGGCCCGCGGCCAGCAACACGCCAACAACAGGCCGCTGCCGCATCAGACCACCTCGGTCTTGAGGGTGACTTCCACGTTGTTGCGCGTGGCGTTCGAATACGGGCACACCTGATGCGCCTGGGCCACCAGCTTCTCGGCATCGGCTTGCGACAGCCCGCTGATCCGCGCGGTCAGGCCCACCTTCAAGCCGAACCCGCCTTCATCGCGCGTGCCGATCCCCACATCGCAGTGGATCTCGATGTTGCTCGGATTGAGCTTGAGCATGCTCTTGGCGACAAAGTCGCACGCCGAGCCGAAGCACGCGGCATAGCCGGCGGCGAACAGGTCTTCGGGCGTGGTGGTGTTGGGCTTGCCGGGCCCGCCCATGGCCTTCGGCACTGACAAGTCGTGCGAGACCTGGCCGTCTTCGGTCTGGGTGGCCGTTGCGGCCGCCTGTGGCCTTGGCGTGGGCGGTGTACAGGATATTCAATGCCATGACATGCTTCCTCCGGGGGTAAACAACGCACTCGCGGACGCAAGAATCGGTCCGCAAAACGGGACGGTGACGACGCTGCACGAACAAGAAAGCCGGCACACATCACTGCATGCCGGCTTCAATTTCATCACGCGATGATGACAACTACACCGTGTCGAACGGCAGCTTGCGCTGACGCTTGCCGGTCAGGGTGAACAGCGCGTTGGCCACCGCCGGTGCAATCGGCGGCGTGCCGGGCTCGCCCAGGCCGGTCGGGTTGTCTTCCGACGGCACGAAGAACACGTTCACCGGCGGCGCGTCCGGCATGCGCACGGGCGGGAAGTCGGTGAAATTGCTGTTCTTGGTGGCACCGTTTTCGATGTCGATGGCAAAGCCCGGCTGGATCATCGCCAGGCCAAAAACGCAGGCGCCCTGGATCTGCGCTTCGGCGCCCATCGGGTTGACCACGCGGTTGGCATGCACGCCTGCTGTGACACGATGCACGCGCGGCTTGCCCTGGTCGACCGACACCTCCACCACATACGCCACCACCGACTCGAACGACGCATGCACCGCCACGCCCCAGGCCTGGCCCTTGGGCAGCTTGCGCTTGCCGTAGCCGGACTTGTCGACAGCCAGCTGCAGCGCCGCACGATGGCGTTCATGCTCCTTGCCGGTAAAGCGCGCGAGACGGAAAGCGACCGGGTCCTGCTTGGCCGCGTGCGCCACCTCGTCCACCATCGTTTCCATCACGTAGGCCGTATGCGTGTGGCCCACGGAACGCCACCACAGCACCGGCACGTTCACGTCCGGATGGTGCACCGTCAGCTGCATCGGGAAGCCGTAGTCGTTTTCGATCACGCCCTCGACCATGGTCTCGTCCACACCGTTCTTGACCATGAAGGCTTCGAACGGCGTGCCCTTGAGGATCGACTGGCCGACGATCACGTGGTCCCAGCCGACGACCTTGCCGCTGCTGTCCACCCCCACGTTGACGCGGTGCAGATGCATCGGGCGGTAGTAGCCGCCGCGGATGTCGTCTTCGCGGCTCCAGATCACCTTGACGGGGCCGTTGTGCCCGGCTGCCGCATAGGCTTTCGCCACGTTGGCGGCTTCCACCACGTAGTCCGACGTGGTGATCGCGCGCCGGCCAAAGCCACCGCCCGCCATCATCGTGTTCAGCTCGATCTTCTCGGGCGATACGCCGAGCACCTTGGCAATCGCGCCCTGATCGATGGTCTGGAACTGCGAGCCGACCCACACCTTGGCGCCCGTGGTCTTGCCACCGTCTTTCTGCAGATCGATCGTGCAGTTCAGCGGCTCCATTGGCGCGTGCGCGAGATACGGAAATTCGTAGTCCGCCTGGATGCGCGTTGCGGCGGATTGGATGGCGCTCATGTCCGCAGCCTTGGCCACGGTGCCGGGCTGGCCGGCGAGCTTCTTGTACTCCGCCATCAACGCCGGCGTGGACACCGTCGAGCCGGCGTCTTCCCACGTGACCTGCAACGCGTCGCGGCCCTGCTTGGCCGGCCAGTATCCGTCGGCGATGACGGCGACACCCGTGCCGCCCCGGTCGGTCGGGATCTGCAGCACATCGACCACGCCCTTCACCGCCTTGGCCGCTGCTGCGTCGTACTTGGCCACCTTGCCGCCAAAGCGCGGCGGGCGGGCCAGCACGGCCACCTTCATGTTGGGCAGGCGCGTGTCCAGGCCAAACTTGAGCGAGCTGTCGAGCTTTGCGCGCATCGAGGCGCGGTGGGCTTACCGACAATACGGAACTGCGACGGGTTCTTCAGCGTGACCTGCGCCGGCACCGGCAGCGCCATCGCGGCCTGAGCAAGCTCGCCATACGTAGCGCGGTGGCTGCCCGACGTGACCACACCATTGGCGGTGCGGCATGTCGACGGATCGACCTTCCAGCCCTGGCCGCTGCCGAGATCAGCATGGCACGCGCGCGACCGCCCAGTTCACGGTATTGCTGGAACGAGTGGTTCAGCGCCGTCGAGCCGCCCGTCATCTGATGCCGAAGCCCGGATCCTTGTACGGATCGCCCGCGGGCGCCAACATGCCGCGCACGTTGCGCCAATCCACGTCGAGTTCTTCGGCCAGCGCCATCGGCAATGCCGTGTACGCCCTGACCGAATTCCAGCCGGTTCACCGCCACGGTGACGGTGTTGTCCGGCGCAATGATGATGAATGCCTGCGGCGGCGAGGGCGGCTTGGCCTTGGCGTCCTGCGCGCCAGCCAGCACCGGGGCCACGCCAAGCGCCAGCCCGCCGCCGGCCAGCGTCGTCAGCTTCAGAAAACTGCGCCGATCAAACGTGGCCGACCCAGCC
>NZ_JAPNUG010000017.1:0-65048 GCF_036631435.1 Ralstonia sp. 1B3
GCCTTCCACGACGTTGCAGCGTGGTACCGGCATCCCCGCCCGTCTCGGGAATGCGTCTGCCTGTTGTTATGCGGCGGTGACCTGCCGTCGCTCGATGGCGGCCAATACCTCCCACGTGCGCGGGTCCACCTCGCTCCCCCGAGCGACATCGACAGATACGCGTCGATGGCATCGATAAAGCCCTTCACGAAGGCCTGCGGATACGCGTGTTCCGAGAAGTACGTGAGCTGCTCGCGCAGCATGCCGGGCCGACACTGACCGTGCGTGCGCATATCGGTGCGCGTGCGGCACAGAAACGCGCGTGCCGAGATCGCGCCGTCCAGATAGAGGCGGTTGTTGGTCAAAGACATGCGGCACCTCCCCGTTGCGTGGGATGCATGCAGCGCCAAGGTGGAGGGGAAGGATAAGACGCGGGGCGATGCCCGCTGAGTGCGGTAGCCATGTGGCCTCCTGGAGTGGATTGGAGGAGACCCGGTCCTCGCTGCGAACGAGGGTGGCGGGCCTGACGACAGGGTTCGCAGACCGGCCCACTCCAGCTCGCCGGCAGACCCGAAGGTCTCCCGCCCGGCCCGCCGCAAAAAACATAGGCGTGCGCAAGCACCGGACATGAAAACGCCGCTCGGAAGCGGCTGTCCGTCTGGAGGGAAATGGGCTGCGAAACCCGGTCACCGCAAAGGCGGTGACGGTGGGGATTATAGGTGCCGAAGTTCAACTGTGGCGCCCCAAAGCGTCCAGTCGAGGCCGATTCCTATAGTGACCGTCTACAGCAGCGGCTAAGTTCATGTCCGATTTCTGCTCGGCTGGCCTATGGAGATTGGAATGACTAAAACGCGATTCAAGAGCGACGCATCTGAGGCTATTTACAGCACAGCATCCGATTTACATCGCGCCGGTCTCATCGATGGAAAGACCCTGCGCGAATACCATGAGCTGTGTGTCGGGCCCGTACGGAAGCCCACTGACAATGCGGATGACTCGTCACCGCCGGACTGCGAAACCCCCGCTAAGAGCGATTGATTTTGCAAATCCGGTTTCGGAGAATGTGTGCGATTTCTCTTTGGCGTTTCAATAGAGTTCCCCCCACCAAAAGCGGCACGATGCTGAAAGCAATCTGGACAATGCTGCCCCGCAAGCGGGTTACGACAACGGCCGAAGCACCGGAGAACAACCATGTTCGGCACGTGGCAGCGGCCTTCCATAACCGCGAGGAATTTCAGCGACGGGCTGCGGCGGCCGCATTGGTACTTGGCAGCAATACGATTGACACGCTCGTTGGTCTATTGCGCAGTGAACATACGCCCCCTGATGCACTGGCACCTCAATTCGCTGGGCTTGGTGCTTGGCTAACCGCGCGTCAGTTCGCCATCTTCGAGGTTTTCTACCACTTCGGTGCGCCTGCCGTTCCTACCCTGCTGAGTGTTATCCGCGGGGGGTACGACTGGACGCAGGGCAACGCCATCGAAATACTGTGCAGGCTCTATGCAAAGGGCGCTGCACCGGCATCAGCGTTTGAATTGCTGAAGGAAACGATTCCGTCGATGCGCGAGGAGGCGTTGATTTATGCCGCCGGCCCGCTGCACATGCTCCGGCAGCAGGACACAACGCTCAGCGACGTTCTGGAAGAGCTTTGGAGATACCCCAGTTTTCCGACGCGTACCAATACAGGGTGACGGGCACGTGGCCATCGGCTGAGTAGCACCAAAAAACAAAACCCGCCAACCGGCGGGGTCCCCAAATCCTTTTGAGCCTGCAAGCAATCAGCCTGCGGCGCTGCCCCATCTTTCGGAGCGGCCTCGGCGCCATCAGCCTTGGCTTCGTCCTTCTTTTCCAGCATCTCTTCCAGCGCGCCCGCGCCCTTGAAACCGGCAACGGCGGCGACAGCCTTGGTCAGCAGGCCGGCATCCGGATCGACTTTCTCGGCGGCTTCAACGGCGGCGACGGCGCCGGCGATCTTGCCCACTTCATCCAACAGTCCCATGGTCACCTCCGCGTGATTGAACGGGAGAGCCATCTTGCTCCCGGCACGGGGCGCAAGTGCAAGCAAAGTTAAAAATTTTCTGCGGGCGTTCGTTTGCGTACGCCGTGCATCACTCCGCTTCTGCGCCGGCAGGGGCTGCGGTGAGCGCAGCCAGGCGCTGGCGAGCGCTGTCGGTAATCGGACTCGACTGGCGCGTCGCCACGTCGATCTGCACGATCACCGATTGCGATGTCGCGGCGCATTGGCCGTTCTGGAAGATGGCCTGCTCGAGCTTGACCGAGCTGCGCCCGACGCTCGCCACACGCGTGCCGATCTGCACGGAGCCCGGCCAGAGAATTTCGTTGCGGAAGTCGAGCACGAGCTGCGCGATGACGAACTCGCAGCCGGGCGCGGCCAGCGGGTTGTCGGGCGTGAAGAGCATTTCCACGCGGCCGGTCTCCAGATACGTGGCGAAGACGGCGTTGTTGATGTGGCCCTGGCGGTCGGTGTCGCCGTAGCGAAGCTTGTCGGTCGAGTGCAGGGGGTAATCGGAAAGGGATGGCGTGATCGTCATGTGGGGCGCGCAGTCTGGATCAATCTGCGCATTCTGCCTGCCTTCCTGTGCAGGTGCTGACAGCGCGACCGCACCATGGCGTTTCCGTTGACTCGTATCAACGCGCAGGTTTCAGCAGCGCTTACGGTGGAAGCAGATACCGGCCGCGCACAACGTGCGGCCGCAGACATGGCAAGGAGGCCACATGAAGACCCTGGTACTGGCGACGGACGGATCGACCTATTCCGATGCGGCAGCGCGGTGCATTGCCGACAAGACCCTCTTCGGCAGCGATGTGACGGTGCACGTTGTGCATTGCATGCCGGACCTGTCTGGCGACATCAAGTCGCTCGTCGGCAAGGCAGAGGTGGACGCGTGGTACGCAGAAGAAAGCACCGGCGCCATGGCGTCGGTCTGTTCGATCCTGGGTGCCGCCGGCGTGCCGTTCGAGCAGCACGCACTGGTGGGTTTTCCACCGGATCGCATCGTGCACCACGCGCAAAGTGCGGGGGCGGCGGCCATCGTCATGGGCTCGCACGGGCGCGGCGTATTCGTCGAGGCGTTGATGGGCTGGTGGCAGGCCGGGTGCTTGCCCATGCCGAATGCCCCGTGGTGCTGGTGAAGGCGCCCAAGGCTTGATGGTGGCGGGGCGGCTGCAGCGACGCTCCGCTGCCCGCCGCTACCCCAGGGCCCGCACCGACGTGCTGATGGCCCGCGCGCATTGCAGCGCGGGGCCCAGCTTCGCTTCCATCTCTTCCGCCGTCCATCGGCCGGTGGGCGCAACAAGGTGGATGGCGCCCAGCGGCCGCCCATTGCTGCTGACGACCGGCGCGGCAATCGTCATGTCGCCGAGGAACAGTTCTTCGCAGTTGGTGGCGTAGCCGCGCTGGCGCGCCTGGCGCAGCGTTTCCATGATGTCCGCCACGTCGGTGCGCGTGTGCATGGTGTGCGCCACGCGCTGCGAACTTTCGACGATGGCCTGCGCTTCGGGCATCGGCAACGCGCTCAGGTAAGCGCGGCCAGACGCGGTGCAATACATCGGGATGCGGGCGCCGATGGGCATGTGCACCGGCACGAAATGCGCGCTCACGAAGCGTGCGACATACACCATCTCGTCCTGATCGGGCTCCGTTAGGCACGAGGTTTCGGTGGTCATCTTGGTGAGTTCGGCCAGGAACGGATTGGCCACGTCGATCAGCGTGTCGGCGGCCAGGTAATTGAAGCCGATCTTCATCACCGCGGGGTGAGCTGGTAGCGCCGCGTCTGGGGATGCTTGCGCAGGTAACCGAGCTGCTCCAGCGTGTAGACCATACGCTGCGCCGAGCTTTTGTTGATGCCGGCGGCGGCGGCCACGTCGGCAATCGTCATCGTGCGGCGCTGCGCGTTGAAGGCGCCGAGCACGGCCAGCCCTTTCTCCAGCGACTGGTTGAACAGCAGGTCGGGGGCGTCGGCAGGTTCAGCGGCGTCGGTCATGACAAGTGGCGGCTCGGTGGCAAATCAACGAACAAAGAATCGCATATCGATTCATCTGCGTCGATTAGTGGTTTTCCATAGTTATTTATCGATTCGTTACGTTCGAATATTGGCACAACCATTGCATTACGTTGAGCCAGTCCCCGTGCATGCGCGTTCGGGGTGCGTCTTTTTCCGTTGCCTGGAGGATTGCCATGTCTGTTGTCACCACCTTCCGTCGCGCTGCACTGGCGTTGTGCATGCTCGGCACCGCATCGTTTGCCTGGGCGCAGGGTGCGCCGGCCACCTACAACGTCGGCGCCACGGCCACGGGCGTGCCGTTCACGTTTCTGGACGTCAAGACAAATTCCATCCAGGGGATGATGGTCGACACCGTGACGGCCGTGGGCAAGGCCGGCGGCTTCAACGTGAACGTGCAGCAGACGGTGTTCTCGGCGCTGATTCCGTCGCTCACGTCGAACAAGATCGACATCATCTCGGCGGCGATGCTCAAGACGCCGGCCCGTGCGCAGGTGGTGGATTTTTCCGACCCGGTCTACTCGTACGGCGAAGGCCTGATCGTCAAGGCTGACGATGCCAAGAACTACGCCACGCTTGATGATCTGAAAGGCGAGGTGGTGGGCGCGCAGGTCGGCACGGTGTTCCTCGACATGCTCAACAAGAAGGGCATCTTCAAGGAAGTGCGCAGCTACGACTCGGTGGCCGACATGACGCGCGACCTGGCGCTGGGCCGCATCAAGGCCGGCCTGGGCGACCAGCCGATCATCGCGTATCAGATTCGCCAGAACGCCTTCCAGGGCGTGAAGCTGGCTGCCGGCTACAAACCCGCCAACGTGGGCGATGTATGCCTGGTGGTGCGCAAGGGCGATACCGAAACGCTCAACCGCCTCAACAAGGCCATCGCCAAGATCAAGGCCGACGGCACGCTCGATGCCATCGTGAAGAAGTGGGGCATCTGATTCCCGACGGGTGATGCGCCATGAGTGTTGCAACGTTTCTTGAGAACGCGCAGGACTTCCTGCCGATCCTGCTGAAGGGGCGGTGGTCACGGTGGAGGTGACCGTGCTGTCGTTCCTGCTTAGCAGCGTGATCGGGCTGGGGCTCGCGCTGATGCGCCTGTCGCCCGTCAAGGCCGTGTCTGCGGCCGGGGCGACGATCGTCAACATCATTCGCGGGCTGCCGATCATCGTGCAGCTCTTCTACATCTACTTCGTGTTGCCGGACATCGGCATTCAGCTCACCGCGTTTCAGGCGGGCGTGATCGGGCTGGGCATTGCGTATTCGGCGTATCAGGCCGAGAACTTCCGCGCCGGCATCGAAGCGGTCGACCCCGGCCAGCGTGAAGCGGCGCAGGCCATGGGCATGCGCGGCGCGCTGATCATGCGGCGCGTGATCCTGCCGCAGGCGTTTCGCATTGCGCTGCCGCCGTACGGCAACACGCTGGTGATGATGCTCAAGGATTCGTCGCTGGTTTCCACCATCACGGTGGCGGAAATGACGCGCGCGGGGCAGCTCATCGCCTCGTCCACGTTCCAGAACATGACGGTCTACACGCTGGTCGCGCTGCTCTATCTGGTGATGAGCCTGCCGCTGGTGTTCGGCCTGCGCAAGCTCGAACACCGCATGGGCGCGGGGAGGGCCAAACGATGAGCATGATCGAAATCCGCGATCTGCAGAAACACTTTGGCGACCATCACGTGCTGCGCGGCGTGAGCCTGCACGTGAACAAGGGCGAGGTCGTCTGCCTGATCGGCCCGTCGGGCTCGGGCAAATCGACGGTCCTGCGCTGCATCAACGGGCTGGAGTCGTACGACGGCGGCGAGATCCGCGCCTTTGGCGAACGCGTCGATCAACACAGCAAAACCATCCACACACTGCGCAGCCGCATGGGTATGGTGTTCCAGCGCTTCAACCTGTTCCCGCATCGCAGCGTGCTCGAAAACGTGATGGAAGGCCCCGTCTACGTAAAGGGAGAACGCCCCGAAGCCGCACGTGCCAAGGCGATGGCGCTGCTGGAAAAAGTGGGCCTGGCCGCCAAGGCAGAGGCGTATCCGGCGCAGCTTTCCGGCGGCCAGCAGCAGCGCGTGGCGATTGCCCGCGCGCTGGCGATGGAGCCCGAGGCGATGCTGTTTGACGAGCCCACGTCTGCGCTCGACCCGGAACTCGTCGGCGACGTACTGGAGGTGATGCGCGCCCTCGCCCGCGAAGGCATGACGATGATCGTCGTCACGCACGAGATGGGTTTTGCGCGCGAGGTGGCCGACCGCGTGTGCTTTCTGCACAGCGGCACCATCGTCGAAGAAGGCCCAGCCGCGCAGGTCCTGGGTGCCCCGCGACAACCGCGTACGCAGGACTTTCTACGCCGCGTGCTGCACAAGCCCGCCGATGCTCCCGCCGGAGACCTCGCGCCATGACGCAGCCGCAACTCGACATGGCTGCAAGCGGCGAGCCGCTGCCGCCGCCACGGCGCCTGCTGCACCGCCTACACCTGCGTTGATGGAATCGATCACCACCGATGTGCTCGTCATCGGCGGCGGTTACACCGGGCTGTCCACCGCGCTGCATCTGGCCGAACGCGGCACGCAGGTCACCGTGCTCGAAGCCAACGATCCGGGCTGGGGCGCTTCCGGGCGCAACGGCGGGCAGGTCAACCCGACGCTCAAGCACGACCCCGATGAACTGGTGAGCCTGCTGGGCGCCGCGCGCGCCGAACCGTTGATCGACACCGTCTCGCGCTCCGCCGATCTGGTGTTCGACCTGATCGACCGGCACCGCATCGACTGCCAGCCCGTGCGTGCCGGGTGGCTGCAGCTTTCCTATTCGGACAAGGCTGTGCCCGCGCTGCACGCCCGCGCACGGCAATGGGAAAAGCGCGGCGTGCCGGTGGAAATGCTGGACCGCGCCGCCGTCGCACAACGTGTCGGCACCGAGGCGTTTGCCGGCGCATGGCTCGACGGCCGCGCAGGCGCCATCCAGCCGATGGCGTATGCACGTGGCATGGCGCGTGCCGCGCAAAACGCTGGCGCCTCCGTGCATGGCCGCACCGCCGTCACCGCACTCGAGCGACAGGGCACGCAGTGGATCGCCACCACCAGCACGGGCGCAACGGTGCGTGCGCAGCGCGTGGTGATCGCCACGAACGGCTACACCGGCCCGCTGTGGCCCGGCCTGGCGCAGACGGTGCTTTCGGCCAACAGCTTCATCGTCGCCACCAAGCCGCTCAAGACGGCTGAAGCCGAGCGCATTCTGGCGCGCGGCGAAACGGCTTCCACATCGCAACGGCTGCTGCTGTATTTCCGCAAAGACGCAGCCGGGCGCCTGCTGATGGGTGGACGCGGCTTCTTTCCGAGCCGCGTGACGCGCAGGATTTTGCACACCTCGAACGCTCACTGGAGCTGCTCTTTCCACAACTCGGCCCGCTGGAATACGAATACCGCTGGGCCGGCCGCATCGCCATCACGCGCGATTTCATGCCGCACATTCACGAGCCGGCACCGGGCATCACGATGGCGCTGGGTTGCAATGGGCGCGGCATCGCGTTGTGTACGAGCCTCGGCCAGCACATTGCCGCGCGGCTGGCGGGCAGTGGCGAGGCGTTTCCGTACCCCGTATCGCCCATCACGCCGATCCCGCTGCATGGCCTGCAGCGCTTCTACATTGCGGCGGGCGTGGCGTGGTACAGCCTGCTCGACAAGCTGGGCGGCTGAGCAGGCAGCGGCACCGCAGGCCGGTGCGGCATGGTCTAGGATGAAGACTCCTTTTCGTCACATCCTGGGGGATCCATGTCGCATCGCCGCCGTCTTGCGCTCGCTTTTGCGGGCGCCGCGCTGTTTGCTGCCGCCACGCCGTCGTTCGCCTATTTCCGCAACGTACTGGCCAGCACCATCATCGGCTCGATGAGCCCGACGGAGTTGAAGTCGTTCACCAAGGCCATCGGCGATGCGCTCAAGAGCACCGCCGACAACACGCCGGCGCAATGGACCTCGCCGGCCAGAGGCAAGCAGGCCGCCGTCGACGCGACCATCACCCCGCTGGAAACCAAGACCGACGCCGGCCAGCCGTGCCGCCGCCTGCAGAGCGAACTCACGCGCGGCAGCAGCAAGGAACAGTGGACGGCGTGGCTGTGCAAGCAGCCGAGCGGGGAATGGAAGTTGCGGCAGCTGGCGCAGTAAGGCAACGGCCACCGGGCGGTTTGTAGCGGGAGCGAGCCGCCCAGATCCAGCGGCTCGCCCGGCGGCGGCGCTCAGCGGATCGCCCGAAACGCCACCGCCAACCCCAGCAAAATCATCGCCATGCCCGCCATCGCAACAAGCGCCAAGCGATGCCCCAGCACAAGCTCATCCAGCAGCGCCGTCACCACCGGCACGAGGTAGAACAGGCTCGTCACGTTGACGAGGTTGCCGCGCTGCATAAGCCGGTAGAACAGCAACTGCGCTCCCACCGATATCACCACGCCCATCCACAACAAGGCGGCGATGCCGGGCAGGCTTGGCGCGCGCGCCAGCGATTGCGCAGGCAGCGCGAAAGCAAACCCCGCACACAGCACAAGGCTCACCGCGTTCTGCAGCGGCAGCGTATCGATGGGCGACTGGTTCAGCCGCTTCTGGCCGATGGCGCCGACCGTCATGCACAACAGCGTGGCCAGCGCATAGCCGAGACCGGCCATCGGCACTTGATGCGCATCGGCGCCGCCCACCACCAGCGAAAGGCCGCCCAGCGCGAGGACGAGGCCGGCCATCCGCGGTGCGGACCAGGTACGTTCAGTCACGAGCAGCGTCAGCAGCGGCTGCACGCCGAGCACCGTGGCCAACAGCCCGGGCGTGAGGCCGCGGTCCAGCGCGAGCAGATAGCAGATCGAATAGCCGCCGGTCAGCAAGGCACCGGTGGCGGCGACCTTCAGCCGTGAGCCCCGCGCCGGCCACCACCGCCCGCGCCGCAGGCCGAGGCCCGCCAGCACCAAAGACGCGAGCGCAAAGCGCCCGACCAGAAACGCGAATGCCGGGACATGCTGCACCCCGATCTCCGCAAAGATTGCACCGCTGCTCCACAGCAGCACGAATAGAACCGTCGCGCCGGACCCTGCCAGCGCGGCTTGCATGGAACGCATTCCACTCACCTGTCGAAAAGAGATGTCGGGTTCCGACGCGCAGGCAAGCGCCTGCCTCGGGCGTGTGCCCGAGCCTGGTTCAGGTCAACCGGAAACGAAGCGGCTGGAAATCAGCCGAGAGCGGGCGGAGGCGGCGGCGGCTGTGCAGCGACCGCGTCGTAGCCCAGGAGACGACAGGAGGCGGGAAAGGCCCAGGCTGCACGCACACGTCATCCACGCGGGCGCGATGGCCGGCGGCGAGGAGGGTGGCGTGAAGTCGGGACATGAAGACGAAGATTCAGAGAATCAAAGAGGCGATAAATCGGAATTGGCCGATGGCGTCTGAGCAGACTATCGGGATCGCGCTGGGCGCAAGGGCGGCGCGTTACGGTTACTTCAGGTACGACTTGATCACCTGCATCACCGCATCGAGGTCTTCCTGACGTTGCGCCTCGGCAGGTTCCTTCACGACGTGATCGGTCAAGTGACCCTCGATGACCGCTGCCATCAGTCCGTTGACCGCACCGCGAATCGCCGCGATCTGCTGCAGGACGGCCGTGCAATCGCCCTCGTCGGCGAGTTGTTTTTCCAGCGCAGCGGCCTGCCCCTGGATGCGCCGCACGCGCGCCAGCAGCTTGGCTTTGTCGCGGATGGTATGAGCCATGGGTCGGGTATCGAGGTGAGGTGAACGACGCGCGAGAGTAGCATCACTATACTCGGGGGAGTATATTTCGCGTACCCCAAATTCACTGCCTTCCCCATGACCGCGTTCACCACCCTGCTGCAGCAAGGCAACGCCTGGCTGTTCGTTCCCAGCGCGATCCTGCTCGGTGCGCTGCATGGCCTGGAGCCCGGGCATTCCAAGACGATGATGGCGGCGTTCATCGTTGCGATCCGCGGCACGCTCACGCAGGCGGTGTTGCTTGGGCTGTCGGCCACGGTGTCGCATACGGCGGTGGTGTGGGCGGTGGCCATGGCCGGCCTCTACTTCGGCCGCAACTGGAACGCAGAAACGACCGAGCCGTATTTTCAGATGGTGTCGGCCGTGCTGATCGTGGCCGTGGCAGCGTGGATGATGTGGCGCACCTGGCGCAGCACGCACGCGGCGCACGACCACGATCATCATCACCACGATCACGGCCATGACGAGATCCAGCGCATCGACACCGGCCACGGCGTCGTGCAACTCGCCATCTTCGAAGATGGCGTGCCGCCGCGCTTCCGGCTGACGCGCGAGGGCACGCGCGGCACCGCATGGTCGGCCGATCAGGTGCAAGTCGTGACCGAGCGGCCCGACGGCAGTCGGCAAACCTTCCGCTTCGTCCAGCGCGACGGCTTTCTGGAATCGGAGCACGTCATTCCCGAGCCGCATGCTTTCGTAGCGCGCCTGTCGCTCGGGCACGAACACCATCGGCATGACTATGACGTCACGTTCACCGAGCATGACCATGATCACGACCATCATCACCACCCCGGGCTCGATGTGTCGTCTGCCGAATACCAGGACGCCCACGAACGCGCGCACGCCAACGACATCCGCCGCCGCTTCACCAACCGTGAAGTCACCACCGGCCAGATCATCGTATTCGGGCTCACGGGCGGGCTGATTCCGTGCCCGGCGTCGATCACCGTGTTGTTGCTTTGCCTGCAGCTCAAGAAGATCACCCTGGGCGCGGCGCTCGTGCTGTGCTTCAGCATCGGGCTGGCCCTCACGCTGGTGGCCTCCGGCGCGCTCGCCGCGCTGAGCGTGAAGCACGTCTCCCGGCGCTGGGGCGGCTTTGGTGAATTTGCACGCAAGGCGCCGTACCTGTCAGGCGTGCTGATTGCCCTCGTGGGGTTGTACGTGGGGTGGCAGGGCGTGCACGGGTTGATGCAACTGCCGTAGCAACGTCTGCGTGTTTGGTGTGACAAGGCTGCATCCATTGCCGCGCGGCCTGCGTATCTGCAGGTACAGGCTGAGGCTGGTGCGGCATGTTTTTCGTCGATGCAGTGTCAGGTTTGCATGCGCACCGCGACCAACCTGTGGGATCCGGCGGCCACGCGCCGCTAGCGATCCAATGGATGCCGCCTCCGGCGGCACGTTCACCGCACGAGGAGTTCATCATGCACACCCGCCGCCTTACCCTGGCCTTGCTTGCTACGCTTTCCGCTTCCGCCGCGCTGTTCATCGCCCAACCGGCTTCGGCCGCGCAGGCCAAGTACGACCCGTACACGCAAGGTGCCGTGGACAAGACGGACCCGTTCACGCAGGGCGCTGACCGCCAGGCCGACACCTATGGCTATCTGTCGTGGAAGTACGATCGTTTCGACCCGTATGCGCAAGGTTCGGATCGTCAAGCCAGCGCACACGACGTGCTGGCGTGGCGCGGAGATACGAGCTACCCGGGCAGCACGGACGGCGCACGCGCGTGAAGGGCCGGCATGGCGTGAGAGGGACCGTGTAAGCGCGGCCCTCCACGCGAGCCTCACTTCACCGAGGTTGCCCCGTCGACGATCCGGTCATACAGCGCACGCGCTGCAGGCGACAGCTGCGCTGCCTTGCGCGTGACGAGCACCAGCGTGCGCGACACTTCGGGCTCGACCAGCTCCACCGTACGAATCATCGGATACGCGTTCTTCTGCATCGCCAGCCGCGGCACCACCGCTGCGCCCAGGCCTTCGGCCACCAGCCCGAGCGCCGTTGAACTGCGCTGCACTTCATAGAACGAATGCAGCGTCACGCCGCTTGCCTTGAGTGCGCCGTCGAGCAGGCTGCGGTTGCCGCTCACCTCGCCGGCAAAGATGAGCGGGTGGGGCTGCAGGGCCTGCCACCGGATGCGGCGGCGCTTGGCGAGCGGATGATCGTCGCGGCAGACGAGGACGTACGGATCGCTGGTCAGCGGCACGCTCACGAGTTCCGGATGCTGGTCGCCCGCAATGCTGATACCGAACTCGGCCTCACGACGCAGCACCGCCTGCAGCACCGACGCCGAGGCGTGGTCGAGAATCTTCACCCGATCGTGCGGGCGGTGCTCGGAGAACGCGCGCAGGATGCGCGGCAGGTAGTGCACGCCCACCGTCGGCACGCAGGCGATCGTGATGTCGCCGCGCTGGCTCAGGCCGGTCTCGCGTATCTCCGTGAGCGCATCGGACAACTCATTGAGCAGCCGACGCGCCTGCGGCAGAAAGCGCTGACCGATTTCCGTTAGCTCGGTCCGGCGCGTGGTGCGCTCCACCAGCGCGACGCCAAGAAACGCCTCCAGCTTGCGCAGGCGCTGCGTGATGGCGGTCTGCGTCACGTGCAGCGTATCGGCGGCTTGCGTAAAGCTGCCGCTCTCCGCAATCGCCACGAATGCCTGCACGCCGAGCGTATCGATTTTCATCAGATAAATGAATGAATTCCAGCAATGAATTCATTTTACTGATCTCCCGCCGCGCCACAGAATGCCCGTGTTCGATCGCAACCCCGGCAAGGAGAACCAGCATGACCACGCAGCACGATTGGAGCGCAGATCAGTACGTCCGGTTTGAAGAAGAACGCACGCGGCCTGCCCGGGACTTGCTGGCCGCCGTGCCGCAAACGGCCATCCGCAGTGCCGTCGACATCGGCTGCGGGCCAGGCAATTCCACCGAGGCACTGATGGCGCGCGCGCCCGGCGCGGCCGCCCGCGGGTTCGATACTTCGGCCGACATGATCGAGGCCGCGCGCAAGCGCCTGCCGCACGTGGATTTCGAGATCGCCGACGTTGCCACGTGGAACCCGCCCGAACCGTTCGATCTGATCCTGGCCAACGCCGTGCTGCAATGGTTGCCCGATCACGGCACGCTGTTCCCGAAATTGATCGGCAAACTGACGCAGGGCGGCCACCTGGCGGTACAGATGCCCGACAACCTGGATGAGCCGACGCACCGCCTGATGCGCGAGGTGGCTGCCGACGGCCCGTGGGCCGGCAAGCTCAAGGGCGTCGAACGCACGGAGCGGTTTGACCCACGCCGCTACTACGCCATGCTGTCACCACTGTGCAGTCGGGTGGACGTATGGCGCACCACGTATTACCACCCTCTGCGCGGTGGCGCGGATGCGGTGGTGGAATGGCTGAAGGGAACCGGCCTGCGCCCCTTCCTCGCAGCGTTGAACGAAGCCGAACAGCCCGCATTTCTCGCGCGCTACCGCGATGCCATCGCCGCCGCCTATCCGGCACTCGACGACGGCACGGTGCTGCTGCCGTTTCCGCGCCTGTTCATCGTGGCGACGCGCAAGTAGGCGCAATCGCAGAAGCAGAAGCGCCGCCATGAAAAAAGCCCGACGGCAAATACCGGCGGGCTTTTTTATCCGACCTCTGCGTCGCTTAACGCGACGGGTTCAGGGTCAGGTTCATGTGACGGTTCACATCCTTGTACAGCAGGTAACGGAAGCGGCCAGGGCCACCCGAATAGCACGCCTGCGGACAGAACGCGCGCAGCCACATGAAGTCGCCGGCTTCCACTTCGACCCAGTCCTGATTGAGGCGATAGACGGCCTTGCCTTCGAGCACGTACAGGCCGTGTTCCATCACGTGGGTTTCGGCGAACGGAATCACGCCGCCTGGCTCGAACGTGACGATGTTGACGTGCATGTCGTGGCGCATGTCGCTCATGTCGACAAAGCGCGTCGTCACCCACGCGCCATTGGTGCCCGGCATCGGGATCGGCTCGACGTCCTGCTCGTTCGTCACGAAGGCTTCCGGCAGGGGAATGCCATCGACGACCTGGTAGTGCTTGCGGATCCAGTGGAAGCGCACCGCGGCATCGCTGACGTTGTGCAGCGTCCAGTCGGCGCCCGGCGGAATGAACGCGTAGCCGCCCGGCGTGAGCGTGTGCTTCTTGCCCTGCAGCGTCAGCTCGGCTTCGCCTTCAACGACGAACAGCACGGCCTCGGCGTTCTTGTCCTGCTCGGGCTTGTCGCTGCCGCCGCCCGGGTTCACTTCAACGATGTACTGCGAGAAGGTCTCGGCAAAACCCGACAGCGGGCGGGCGATCACCCACAGGCGCGTCTGGGTCCAGAACGGCAGCCAGCTCGTGACGATGTCGCGCATCACCCCCTTGGGGATCACCGCGTACGCCTCGGTGAACATCGCACGATCGGTCAGCAGATCCGTCTGCGGCGGATGGCCGCCATGCGGCGCGTAATACGTGGTCTTAGACATGTTGCATTCAGGCAATGGGTTGGTCCGGCCCCGAGCGCAAACAGCAACAGGCGGTTCGTACGCGGGCGGCGTTGACGATAGCGAAGTCGCCCACAATCGACCAATTAAATGTTCCGATAACTTCCATTCGATTTCCCACTACCGCGCCAGCATCAGATCAAGGTTCTGGACCGCCGCGCCTGAAGCGCCTTTGCCGAGGTTGTCGAACACCGCGGTGAGCAGGACCTGGCCGTGGTCATTGGCGAACACGCCCAGCCGCATGTCGTTGGTGCCGTTGAGCGCCTGCGGGTCGAGATGCGGCACGGCGGACGGCGCCTGCAGCGGCATCACGTCCACATGCTGCGCGCCGGCGTAGTGGTCAGCCAGACATGCATGCAGCGCAGCTGCGTCAACGCCGGCGTTGAGCAGACGCAGCTCCAGCGGCACCGTCAGCACAATGCCCTGGCGATACGCGCCGTAGGCCGGGACGAACATCGGCCGCTGCGTGAGCCCGGCATGCAGCTGGATCTCCGGCGTGTGCTTGTGCGCCAGACCCAGCCCGTACACCTGGAACGGCAGGGCGTTTGCCACCTCCGGCCCCTCGTAGGTTTCCACCGCGGCGCGGCCGCCGCCCGAATAGCCGGACACGGCATGAATGCTGATCGGGTAATCCGCCGGCACAAGGCCCGCCTGCACGAGCGGGCGCAGCAGCCCGATCGCGCCGGTCGGGTAGCAGCCCGGGTTGGTCACGCGCGACGCGCCCGCAACACGTTGAGCTTGCTCCTCGCTCATCTCCGGAAAGCCGTAGACCCAGCCCGGCGTGGTGCGATGCGCGGAGCTGGCGTCGATCACGCGCACGCCCGCGTTGACGATGGCCGCGACCGCCTCGCGCGCGGCCGCGTCAGGCAGGCACAGGATGGCGATATCGCAGGCGTTGATGGCCTCGGCACGGCGTTGCGCGTCCTTGCGGGCGTCGGCGGGAAGCGTCAGCAGTTTCAGGTCTTGCCGCTCAACGCGGCCGCGCAGACGCTCGTGGATTTGCAGGCCGGTGGTGCCTTGGTCGCCGTCGATGAAGACGAGGGGCGTGGACATGGCGGGGCGCTCCAATGGAAAGAAGATGGTGGTGAATGCAAGCCCCCATCTTCGAGCGCGACCTAGAATATGAAAAGTTGAATTTCACAACCGTCACATTCAGCTTTTCTGAATCATGCGAGAGATTAGCCTGGACCGCCTGCGCACGCTCGTCGAAGTTGCCCAGCGCGGTTCGTTTGCCGACGCGGCGCGGGCGCTGCATCTGGCGGCGCCCACCGTCAGCCTGCACATTGCCGAACTGGAAGATCGCGTGGGCGCGCAGTTGCTCTCTCGCAAGCGCGGGCAGGTGCAGCCCACCGCCATCGGCGAGGTGATGGTGGAGCGCGCGCGCAAGCTGCTCGCCGATGCCGAGCAGGCGCTGGACGACATCCAACGGCAGGTGCAAGGCCTGAGCGGGCGCGTACGGCTGGGCGCCTCCACCGGCGCCATCGCCCACTTGCCGCCGCAGGCGCTGGAGGTGCTGCGGCAAGACCACCCCGGCATCGACGTGCAGGTGGCGGTGCTCACGTCGCAGGAAACGCTGGCGGGGCTCGCCGATGGCGCGCTCGACATTGGCCTCGGCGCTGCCGCAATCGCAGGTGGCCGGCCTCGCCATCAAGCCGTGGCGGCGCGATCCGGTGATGGCGTTCCTGCCGGCGCACTGGACGAGCCCAGCGCGCATCACGCCGGCTTGGCTGAGCGCGCAGCCGTTGATCCTCAACGACGCCACCACGCGTCTGTCGCGCCAGACGACAGAGTGGTTCGCCACGGACGGTTATCACCCCGTGCCGCGCATCCAGCTCAACTACAACGATGCCATCAAAAGCCTCGTTGCCGCCGGTTATGGCGCCACGCTGCTCCCGCACGAGGCGTCCGCCGCGCCGTCCGACGCGCGCATCACCATGCGACCGCTGCGGCCTGCGTTGTGGCGCGAACTTGGCATCGCGCACCGGGCCGGCCACGTCGAGCGATCGACCCAGCATGTGCTCGACGTGCTTTGGATGCTGCGCGCGAAATAGCGCATTGCGCGCCTTGGCACCGTGACGAGGCGGAGAATCCGCTGAATAAGGTTTGACTTCTTGTGTCGCGACAACTATCGTAAGATATGTTTTTCGACACAACCCGGCGCGCTTGGCTGCCCCTTCCGAGCCGCGCGCGCCGCCCCCTCCCTTTCTTTCTTCGCCCTCATGCCTCTACTTGATCCCTCGCGCGAGCGCAGGTTGCTCTGGCTGCTCGCGCTCACGCAGTTCACCGTCATCATGGATTTCATGGTGATGATGCCGCTTGGTCCGCAGATCATGCATACGTTTGGCATCGGGCCGGCGGCGTTCGCCACGGCCGTGTCGGTGTATTCACTGTGCTCGGGTGCCTCCGGCCTGCTGGCCGCCACCTATATCGACCGCTTTGACCGGCGCCGGCTGCTGCTGGCCGTCTACGGCCTTTTCACGCTCGCCAACCTGGCCTGCGCGCTATCGGGCAGCTACGGCATGCTGCTGTTTGCACGCGCGTTTGCGGGCGTTACGGGCGGCGTGCTGGGGTCGATCATCATGGCTGTCTTGTCGGACGTGGTTCCGCCTGCGCGGCGCGGCGCGGCCACCGGCGTGGTGATGTCGTCATTTGCGCTCGCGGCCATGGCCGGCGTGCCGGTCGGCATTGCCATTGGCGCGCACTTCGGCTGGTCGGCGCCGTTCTTCCTGCTGACGGCGCTCACGGTGCTGATCTGGCTGGGCGCGCGGCAAACGGTTCCGCCGCTGGCCGAGCATCTGGCCGGCAATCGTAGCCAGACGCTGGGCGAGGTGCTCTCCGGCCTGTGGCGGTTGCTCACCAACCCGCGCCATCTGCGTGCCTTCGTGCTGACCTTCGTGATGATGGGTTCGCACATGCTGGTGATTCCGTTCATCTCGCCGGTGCTGGTGGCCAACCACGGCGTGGCGCCTGAAAACCTCTCGTGGCTGTATGTGGCGGGCGGTGCGGCGTCGTTCTTCAGCTCGCGCGCCGTGGGCAAGCTGGCCGACCGCTACGGCCGTCGCCGCGTGTTCGTGGGCGCGGCACTGCTGGCGTTCATTCCGGTGCTGCTCATGACGCATCTGCCCGACTGGCCCTTCATCGGCATGCTGCTGTTCTTCCCGTTCTTCATGGTGATCCTCTCCAGCCGCATGGTCCCGATGCAGGCATTGATGACGACGGTGCCCGCCCCGCAGGTGCGTGGCGCGTTCCTGTCGGCCAACAGCGCGGTGATGTCGGTGGGGACCGGCGTGGGTGCGTGGCTGGGCGGGCTGCTGCTGTCCAGCGGTGCCGGCGGCCGCATCGAGGGCTATGGCCTCAACGGCTGGCTGGCCGTGGCGGCGGGGCTGTTCTGCGTGTTCTGGGTGAGCCAGGTGAAAGGCTCGGATGCGCAAGGCGATCCGTCGCTGGCGGCATCGCCTGCAGCACCGGCATCTGGTGCACCTGCCGGCGCGTCGGGTCCGCAAACGGTGCCGCAAGCACCGCGGGCGGAAAAGGCCTGAGCGGTTATTCGGCTTCCAGCACCGTCTTCAGCTTCACCAGGTCGCGCTGCACCCATTCGGCATCGGCGTCGAACTGCGCATCGTCCATGTTCGGCTGCTGAAACAGCGTGAGGGAGACGGTGGTGCCGGCGCCGTTGCGCACCACGCGCAGCGGCACGTACACGATCGATCCGTCCGGCAGGCGCACCCAGTGATCGGCGATGCCAAATTCATTCGGCGGGCTGAAGCGGATGAACACGGTGCCTTCGTCGCTGTTGGGCGCGGCCTTGGCGATCCACTCGTCGGGTGCGGCGCCCGAACCCTGCGTACCGGGCGCGAGCCCTTCCGACAGGCCGGTCGCCCAGATCGGAAAGTTCAGCGGCTCGGCCAGGAACATGGCCACGTCATCGAAGTGACGCTCGACATTCACGCTCAGGGTGCGGACGTTGTGCAGCATGGGGCCTCCGTGTGCGGCGTTCGCCGTGCGAGGCAGTATATGCGGCGCTCAGGCGGGCAGCTTGCGAAAGCTGATGGCCAGGCGGTTCCACGTGTTGATGGTGCTCACCAGCAGCGTCAGGTCGACCAGCTCGGCATCGGAGAACTGCGCGCGCACGGCCTGCCAGACCTCGTCGGGCACGTGCGTTTCTGCGACGAGGGTGACGGCTTCCGTCCAGGCCAGCGCGGCGCGTTCGCGGTCGGTGAAGAAGGGCGTTTCATGCCAGACCGAGACGGTGGCCAAGCGGCGGTCGTCTTCGCCGCCCTTGCGTGCATCGGCGGTGTGCAGGTCGACGCAATAGGCACAGCCGTTGATTTGCGAGGCGCGCAGACGCACGAGTTCAGTCAGCGGTTTTTCCAGCGTGCTTTTGCCCAGCGCTTTTTCGAGGCCCATGACCGCCTGGATGGCGGCGGGGTTGCTTTGATAGAAGTCGAGGCGGGGTTCCATGAGAGGCTCCTGTATTCGCTGTATTGAAAACTGGAGCCAGTCTAGGCGTGCAGGTGGCACCTTGAAATTGCCAATCCCCGCGAATATCAGGTAGCCACCTTGGCCAGCGCCTCCGCGAGCTTGTCGAGGCCCGCGTCGATCTCGGCAACGTTCACGTGGCCGTAGCCGATCAGCAGTCCGGGCTGCGGCGGCCGCGCCACATACATCCGGGCGGTGCCGTACAGCCCGACGCCCACGCTTTCCGCCAGCTTCACCAGCTCGGCTTCGGGCAACGGCGCGTGCACCTGCGCTGCCATATGAATGCCCGCCGCCGACGGCACGGGCGCCAACCACGGCGCAAGCGGGCCACGCAGATGCCGCAGCAGCGCATTGCGGCGCGCTGCGTATTCCTTGTGCATGCGGCGCAGATACTTGGCGAAATCGCCGTCGAGCATGAACTTGGCCAGCGCCGCCTGCATGAGCGATTCACTGTGCCAGTCGGCCACCTGCTTGGCGTGCCGCAGCGGCGCCACGAGCGAGGCCGGCGGCACCACGTAGCCGATGCGCAGCTCCGGAAAGATCGTCTTGGAAAACGTACCCACATAAGCGACGCAACCCGCAGCGTCCAGGCTCTTGAGCGATTCCATCGGGCGGCCGTCGAAGCGGAATTCGCTGTCGTAATCGTCTTCGATGATGAGCGCGTCATGACGTTGCGCCCAGTCGAGCAGTTGCGCGCGGCGCGCGAGGCTCATCGGCATGCCGAGCGGAAACTGGTGCGACGGTGTCACGTAGACGAGCTTGGCGTGCTCGGGCAGCGCATCGACGACGAGGCCTTCGGCATCGACCGGCACCGGCACGACATTCGCGCCGAGGGCCTGCAGCGCAATGCGCGCGGGCGGATAGCCAGGATCTTCGATGGCGACGGTGTCGCCCGGGCGCACCAGCACACGCGCAATCAGGTCGATGGCCTGCTGCGCGCCATGCGTGACGACAATATCGGCCCAGGCACACACCACCGCGCGGCTGAACGCGAGATAGCGCGAGATGGCCAGGCGCAGCGCCTGGTCGCCCGCCGGATCGTGATAGCCGCTGCGCCCGCGCGCCTGCTGGCGCAACGCGTGCGCAACACAGCGGCGCCACACCTCAAACGGGAACAAACGCTTCTCGGTCACGCCTCCCACAAAGTCGTAAACGATATTCGCGCGCGGCATGGGGAGCACCGCCGGCATGTTGTTCCAGGGTGTGTCGAAAGTGCGTGCGACCGGCGCAGGCGACGCCAATTGCGCCGCGGGCGAGGCCGTCGGCGTGCGTGCGCGCAATCCTCCGGTGGCCTCAGCGACGAAGGTGCCGGAACCGGCGCGTGGTCGCAGATAGCCCTCGGCGATGAGGCGTTCGAACACGTCAAGCGTGGTCTTGCGCGACACACCAATCTGCAGCGCCAGGTCCCGCGTGGAAGGCAGACGCTCGCCCGGCACGAGCCGGCCATCCAGGATGGCGGTGCGGAGTTGTCGATAGAGCTGGCCGGCAAGGTCATGCCGGCCGTGGATCGTCAAATGGACATCCATCGTGGGCGCAGTGTGCAGAGGGGCTGCGCCATTCTACGGAAGCTGCCGGCCAGGACGAACGGCCGACGCTGAAGCTCAGCCCTCCCGGCCGTCGGCGCGCGGCGCCATCAGCCAAGGCGTGTAGCGCCACAGGTACGCCACGAACGCCGCCACCCACAGCACGCTCGCCCCGCCGATCCACACCTCGCGCGGCAGCAGCGCGGGGCCTGCCACGCGCACGACTGCAGCCAGCGCGATGGCGGCGTAGGCGAAATTCTCTGCCCGCCCCGTGCGCAGCATCCGGCCGGTGTGGCCGAGCGCGGTGCGCGTGATCATCGCGATGATGGCGCCGCCGATGGCTCCGGCCGTGAGCGCATGCAGCGCGGTGGAACGGTCGCCCCAGCCGAGTGCAGCCGCTGCCAACATGGCAAAGCCGACGGGCAGGAAGGCATACGCCACATGCAGGATGGAGACGATGGGCGTGCGCAGCGTGCGGCGTGTGTCCCAGCCTGCCCAGCGGACAGCCTGCACGACTGCTGCCGCCGCAAACACGGTGGCAGGAACGATGCCTTGCAGCGGCGTCGCCAACATGACGACTGCGAGCGCCGTTGCCGGCACGATTGCGCGCTCGGCCCAAACCACACGGCGGACATGCACGCCCGGAACCGCGTTGGACGTGAACATCGGGATGACGCGCCCGCCGATGACCGTGACGAACAGGCAGACCAGCCCGGCGGCCGCATCCAGGCAACGCAGTGCGGCCAGCGGCGCCTCCAGCGCCAACGCGGCATGGAACGCTGCGTTGACGGCACCGAGCACCAGCAGCGCGATCGCCAAGCCATAGTTGCGTGCGCTCTTCGCGCGCCGCAAGACGCGCAGGAACGCCACGCCGCACGCCGGCAGGAACGCCACGTCCGCAGCCACAGCCAGCGGCACGGGCCCGCCCCACATCAGCACACGTGCCGCCAACCACAGCGCAGCCAGCGCCGCGAGCTGCGTGCCTTGCGGCGTCTGCAGGCCGGTCCAGTTCTTTCCCGCTGTGAAAAGGAAACCGACCACCACCGCCGCCGCAAAACCGAACACCATCTCGTGCGCGTGCCAGAACAGCGGCGCCATCGTGGCCGGACCTTGGGCCGAGGGCAGGACACCCAGCAGCAACGCCGCCCACAACGCCATGCCCAGCGCGGCAAACGCTGCAGCGAGAAGGTAGAACGGCCGGAAGCCGAGCGCGAAGACGGCCCGCCCCGCGTAAGGCACGCGGCTTGCCGGGTCGGGCTTGCCGATGGTGAGCAACGGGGCTTGGCGGGGCATGGTGATTTCCGTGGTTCAGGTCAGAGAGTCAGAGAATGTCGTCCAGCAGGTCGGGGCCGAACACTTCGCGGTGGATACGCTCCGACGGCACGCCGCTGGCGAGCAGCGCAGCACGCTGTGCCTGCATGAACGGCAGCGGGCCGCAGAGATAGAAGTCCGCTTCCGTCGCGTTGTCGCGGACGAACGTGTCCACCGTCATCCGGCCGGGCCGCGCGGGGCGCGATGCGAACTCAGCGGCTTCGCCCGATTCCAGGAACACATGCGCCTCGAATGCCGGCAGCGCCTGAGCCGCACGCTCCAGATCGTCGACGTGGGCAACATGTGAGGCGGCGCGCGCGGCGTGGCTGAACACGATCTTGCGTGCGCTGTTCTCCTGCGCGAGCGTGTTGAGCGCCGAGATCATGGGCGTGATGCCAACACCCGCCGACATCAGCACGATCGGGTTGTCGGTCGCCAGTTGCGGCACAAAGTCGCCGTAGGGCTGGCTGACCAGCAGGACGTCGCCTTCGCGCGCATTGGCATGCAGCCAGCTCGACACGGTGCCCGCCGGGCGGTCAACGTCACCCGCATCACGCTTGACCGAGATGCGCCACGTGCGGCCATTCGGCGCGTCCGACAGGCTGTACTGGCGCTGCTGCAGCGCGCCCGGCGCCAGCTCCACCTGCACCGAGATGTATTGACCCGGCAGGAAATCGGCCAGCGGCGCATCACCCACGGCTTCCAGCGTGAGCGACACCACGTCTTCGGCCTGCTGACGACGGCTCACAATGCGCACCGGCTGACGATGGTCGGGGCCGCTGCCGGTGTGCTGGTACAGGCGCGCTTCAGCGGCGATCAGCTCGGCGGCGAGCAGCCAGTAGGCTTCGTCCCAGGCGGCAAGCAGGTCGGGCGTGGCAGCATCGCCCAGCACTTCGGCAATGGCACCCAGCAGGTGGCGCGCGACGATCGGATAGTGGCTCGGCTTGATACCGACAGCGGCGTGCTTATGCACGATACGGTTGACCACAGGTGCCAGCGCCGCGTTGTTGCCATGGTTGGCGGCATACGCAAACACCGCCGAAGCCAGCGACTGCTGCTGCGACCCGTTGGCCTGATTGCCCATGTTGAACACGTTCGTCAGCTCGGGGTGGCTGGCGAACATGTTGCGATAGAAGGTCTGCGTGATGGTCAAGCCATGCTCGCGCAGCACGGGAACGCTGGCATCGATATAGGGCTTGGACTTGTCGGACAGCATGCTGGACTCCAAATATGCGTGAAATATGCAACAAATAAGACGGGGGGCGCCGTCACGCTTTGTTTTGGATGGCCTGGTGCTCAGGCAACCGCTTGCATTGGATTCTATTAAACGTATATTTGCGATGCAACAAATTGACCTGCGGCAAACCGGCGCATCTTGTGCGCAACTTCCCGATAAGATGTGCCTCTTATGAATGTTTCTACCTGCGGCAACGCCGCACGCCCGCCATGCGACTGACCGACTACACCGACTACGCCCTGCGCACGCTGATCTACGTGGCCGTGCACCCGGACGAGCTCGTCACGATCCAGCGCATTGCGGATGCCTTCGACATTCCCAAGAACCACCTCATCAAGATCGTCCAGCAGCTTGGCCAGGACGGCTTCCTGCATACCGTGCGAGGGCGCTCGGGCGGCATCACGCTGGGCCGCCCGGCGGCCGAAATCAACCTCGGCGACGTGGTGCGCGCCACCGAACCCGACTTCCGCATGGTCGAGTGCTTCCACGGCGACGACAACCATTGCGTCATCACGCGCGTGCGGCCTGCGCGGCGTTCTGCACGCGGCGTTGCGGGCGTACTTCGAGGTGCTCGATGGCTACACGCTGCAGGATCTGGTCGACAAACCCAACGCGGTCAGTCGCGCATTGGGGGAGGCGCCGCTGCCAATGCCGCGTGCGGCCCGGCGCAAAAGCGTTGCAGCCTAGGCGCTCGCCAGAGTTGCCGTAGCACGCACTGAAGCAGGATGTCGGGCCTACGTAACTAAGCTGTCGCCCACTCACTCCGCTCCCCCGACCACCGCCCGCAGGCATGTTCGCTGCTGCAAAACGGTCGTGGGCCGCGCCATTTCCGGCAGCGGCCCGATTAACCCGACCAGCGGAGGTGTCATGAAACCCACTCGCGACAAGAGCAAGCACGCGTCGCATTCGAAATCGACGTCGCAGAGCAAACGCAGCAGCGCATCGGCCAAGGAGCGTGGCGGACACGCCAGCCAGGGCAGCGCAGGCAAGTCGTCCGAACGTGCCGGTGCCAAGTCGCACGAGCGCGGCGCGCATGGCGGGGCAGCAGCGGCGAACACGCAACGCATTCGCCGATCGGCATCCAGAAGGCCCTGAAGGGCGCGTCGTACCCCGCCAAGAAGCAAGAGCTGCTGAAAACCGCGCAGGCCAACGGCGCGGATGACAGCACGCTGAAAACGTTGCGCGACATGCCCGACGACGAGTACGACACGCCGGCCGCGGTTTCGAAGGCCGTCAGCAACGAAAAGTGATGCGCACTCGCGCAGGAGGATCACCCATGAACAGATCGACACAGCATATCGGTGCACGGCGCGTCGCCGCGTTGTTCTTGGCAGGGGCGCTGGGCTTTGGCGGAGCGATCGGCGTGGCACGGGCAGCAGCGGACAAGTCCGACACGACGTTCGTTACCAAGGCCGCGGCCTCGGGCATGCTCGAAGTGCAGGCCAGCCAGGTTGCGATTACGCGCGCGAGCAACCCCGACGTGCGCGCCTTCGCACAACGGATGGTGAAGGACCACACCACCGCAGGCGACGAACTCAAGACCCTGGCCGGCAAGAAGGGCATTACGGTGCCCGATAGCCTGCCCGCAGACGAACGCGCCAAGGTCGACAAGCTCAGTGCGCTTGAAGGCGCGAAGTTCGACAAGGCCTACGCCGACGAGGTGGGGGTGAAGGCGCACAAGGAGGCAGTTTCCTTGTTCGACAAGGCCTCGAAGGATGCGAAGGACCCCGACATCAAGGCGTTCTTCTCACACAACCTGCCGGCGCTGCGCGAGCACTTGCAGATGGCGGAACAGCTGAAACCCGCGGTGAAATAACGCGGCCGCCGCAACATCACTGACAGAGGTGACCATGAATAGCCGACACCAGAAGGGCGCCGGGCACGCCTCCGGCGACGATACGTTTCTGACCGATGTGTCGGAAACCGATGCCGAAGGCACGACGGTGCGCGAAGCGGAAGTCCGCGAGCGCGACATGTCAGAGGTCGGCGGGCGCAAATCGCACCACCAGCCCGCCGGCGAGGAAGAGCGCGATACGTCCGCCAAGGACGCCCCTTGACGCCAAACCCGCAGCCCGTTGAACGCGGCCCCTTTTTAGGGGCCGTTTTCTTTGCGCACTGTTTGCGTCCGGCGCCGGCTCGCTTAGGGCCGATCAGCTTCTGTTTTCACACCGGTTCGTCACTAAAACGTCATGGTTTGTCGCCAAGATTCGGCCGCGCAAACGTTTTAGTTCTGCATGAGCCGCCCACACGCATGGGTGGCCGGAGGCGTTTGCCCGACCTCATCGAATCGACAGGAAACCACAATGCTTTCGACCAAGAAGACGCTGCTCGCCATTGCAGTACCGGCATGCCTGACCCTCGGCCTGTACGCGTGCGGCGGCAGTGACGACCCCGCGCCCACGGGCACCGCAGGTACCTCGCCGGCACCGACAACCCCCACCACACCGACAGAGCCAGCCAAGCCGCAAGGCATGTGGACCACGGGCGACCTGCACGTGCACACGGCGGAGTCCGTCGATGCCGTCACGCCCCTGTCGACGGTGCTCGACCACGCGTTCGACCTGAGCGGCCTCGACTGGATGGCCGTATCGAACCACCTGCGTCCGTCGCCGCGCGACGCCACCGGCGCCACGCTGGTCGGCGGCTCCATTGCGGCATCGGCCGGCATCGCCAAGTACGAGATGCCCGCCATTGCGCAGGCGCAGGCGGCAGGCAAGTACGCGGGCAAGCTGATCTTCTCCGCCGCCGAGTGGGACATGCCGACGCACGACCACCTGAACGTGGGCATCTTCGAAGGCACCGACAAGCTGCAGACGTCGGCCAAGGGCCTGAACAAGTTCGAGTACTTCTTCACGCAGCAGTCCGCATCGCTGTTCGACCCGAACGATGTGACCGCATGGCAGCAGGAAGGCCCGCGCGCCGGCACGACACACACCGACGTGGTCAACGCCTTCAAGTGGCTCAAGACGAATTACCCGAACACCAGCTACGGCCTGATCAACCACCCGTCGCGCAACCCGGGCAAGTACACGGTGGCGGATTTCCGCGAGTTCAACGACACGGCGCCCGACATCATGTTCGGCATCGAAGGCATGGTCGGCAACCAGATGGAACCCGATCGCGGCGGCTATACCAGCGCCTATATCGACGCCAACCTGAAGAACCGCACCTACGGCGGCGTCGACTACGTGGTCGCGCAAGTCGGCGGCGTCTGGGATGCGCTGCTCGGCGAGGGCCGCCGCATCTGGAACTTTGCCGATTCCGACCACCACTTTGAAGTGGACGCCACGCAGCAGTTCAGCAGCGGCTACTACCCCGGCGAATACGCCAAGACCTATATCTGGCTGCCGGGCACCAGCCCCGACCTGAAGACGCTGCTGGCCGCCATGCGCTCGGGCAAATCGTTCGCCGTGTTCGGCGACCTCATCAACGCGCTGGACTTCCGTGCTGGCACCGCGGCCACATCTGCCGACATGGGTGGCACGCTCACGGCCAAGGCCGGCGACAAGGTGACGATCACCATCCGCTTCAAGAGCCCCGATCACAACAACTATGAGTACCCGCTCGGCAGCGGCTTCAAGGTCAACATGCGGCCGGTGGTCGATCATGTCGACCTGATTGCCGGCGACGTGACCGGCAAGGCCGCGTCGGGCACACCGGCCTATGCAAAGGACACCAACGACTCCACCAAGGTCATCGCCACGTTCACCAAGGCCGACTGGAAGGTCGACGCCGACGGCTACAACACCGTCACGTACACCTACACGGCCGCCAAGAACCAGTACTTCGCCTGCGCGGCACCAACCTCGGCATGAACGTGTCGGGCGAGACCAGCAACGGCAATCCGCTCCCCGACCAGAAGACCGTGGTGACGGAAAACGCCGCGCGCTTCAACGCCATCAACGATCGCAACTACAACGATCTGTGGTTCTACTCGAACCCGGTGTTCGTGTCGGTGCAACAAGCGCCGCAGCCGTCAGGCAGGCGCGGTGACTGACGCTGCGGCGGGTGCGCTGGTGCGCCGCAGCCACACCGTCACCGCCCGCCCGAAGCTGCCTGGGTCTGCGTGCCTTCCAGGCGCGTGAAGCGCTCCAACACGCGTGTGTACGCCTCGGGCGGAATGCCGGGGCCGTTGTCGATGCGTATCGAGAATCGCCAGCGGCGTGCGCATCTGGTGCGCGGCATGGGCAATGAAGCGCTTCTGCGTGAGCGCGTTGTCGGCAATGCGCCGCTGGTACTGGTTGAACGCGCCGGCAATCGGCTGCAGTTCGTGCTGCCGGCCGTCGGGGTCGAGCGGCGCAAGGTCGGTGGGCGCGCGCGCAAACACATTGCCGGCCAGCCGTAAGAGCGGCCGCAGTTCCACCGGCAGGGTCTACCCGCATTGGGACGTGTGCAGGGGCGGGGGTTGTTGCGCTGGGCAATGCAACGTATTGCAGCCCTGGCAATCGGCCTCGCGGTAGAGTGTCGAGTCGCCCCATCTCAACTCCACCGATCCCTCCCATGCATCCGTCCCAAATGACCGGCCTGCAATTGCTGCAGGCCATGTCGCACGGCGAGCTGCCGCGCGCGTCCATCAGCGAAACCATCCCGATGACGATGGATTCCATCGAAGCGGGCACCGTGCACTTCACCGCCCAGGCCGACAAGCGCCACCTCAATCCGCTCGGCGGCGTGCACGGCGGCTTTGCGGCGACGGTGCTCGATTCCGTAACAGGCTGCGCCGTGCATTCGATGCTGGAAGCGGGCGTCGGCTACGGCACGGTCGACCTGAACGTGAAGATGGTGAAGGCCGTGCCGGTGGATACACCGCTGGTGGCCCTTGGGCGCGTGCTGCATGTCTCGCGCACGATCGGCGTGTCGGAGGGCACGCTCAAGACGCAGGACGGCACATTGCTGGCGCATGCCACGGCAACGTGCGTCATCCGCCGTCCGTAAATCGAATTGACCTGGAGCACTGATGTCTGAACCGCTGCAAACCCTCTCTGCCCTGTCTGCGAAGACCACCGCGCTGGTGCTGATCGACCTGCAACGCGGCATCCTGCCGTTCGCGCAAGGGCCGCATACGGCCGAGCAGGTATTGGGCGCGTCCGCCAGGCTCGCCAGGCGCTTTCGCGAGCTGGGGGCGCCCGTGGTGCTGGTGCGCGTAGGTTGGGCGGCCGACTACGCCGACGCGCCGCGCCAGCCCGTCGACCGCCCCACGCCCACACAGCCCGGCGGCCTGCCGGCGCAATGGTGGGAACAGCCCGCCGAGCTGGAAGTCGCAGCCACCGATATCCAGATCACCAAGCGCCAGTGGGGCGCGTTCTACGGCACCGAACTGGATCTGCAGCTGCGCCGTCGCGGCATCACCACAATCGTGCTGGGCGGCATCTCGACGCATGTGGGCGTGGAATCGACCGCGCGCGCCGCGTGGGAGCACGGCTACGCGCTGGTGCTGGCCGAAGATGCGATGAGTTCGAACGATGCGGCGATGCATCGTTCGTCGGTGGAAAACGTGTTCCCGCGACTGGGCCGTGTGCGCGACACCGACACCATCCTGGCGGCGCTGACGGCCTGAACGCTGACGGCCTGAACGTTCAAGCGCCGTCCTCGACCGGCACGTACAGCACCATGCGCAGGCGCGGGTCTTCCATCACCGGCAGGCCGATGTAGTCGTAGCGGACGACCTTGCCGCCGGGCGTGCGGATCAGCTTGTGCTCCGCGCGCTGGGCGCGCACTTCGTGCTGGCGCCACCAGGTATCGAACTCGCGGCTGCTGGTGCGCAGCCGGTCGACCAGCGCCACGAGCACCGGGTCGTCTGCGTGCGGGTCGTACACCGCGCGAAACTTTGCCAGCATGCGGCGCGCCTCGTTTTCCCACTCGACAAAACGCTCGCGCGCATTGGCGTACAGAAACATGTAGACCAGGGAGTTGCGGTCTTCCGCCGGCATCGTGCCGAAATCCATGAAGAGCTGCGAGGTCGCCTCGTTCCAGCACAGCAGCTCGGTGCGGTAGCTGCGCACGTGAGCGGGCAGGACCATGCCGGCAACGGCGCGGCGCAAGACGTCGGGCACCGCTTCGGCGGGTGGGCGCCCCGCCGGTCCAGCTGCGGCGCCCGTCAAGACCGATTCCGCGCGCGCCAGACCACGCATGTGCGCGCGTTCATCCGCAGACAGCTTCAGCGCCCGCCCGATCGCTTCGATGGTCGCCACCGAGGGCCGCACGTCGCGCCCCTGCTCGATGCGCACATACCAATCGATGCTGATGTTGGCGAGCTGCGCGACTTCTTCCCGGCGCAGCCCGGCGGTGCGGCGGCGCCCGCTGCCCTCGGGCAGCCCCACATCCTGCGGACGCAGATGGCTGCGGCGGCTGCGCAGGAATTCGCCCAGCTCGTTGCGCGGCGCGGCAGGGAAGGGGGCAAGGTCGGCGGTGAAATCGTCCATGGCGGTATTACACACGCTGGCATGTGCAAGTGGGAGGGACAAGCTAATCCTAGGTTAATCCTAGCTCTGCATCGAATCGGCTCGCGCACCTACGCTGCGTTCATCCCTCTTTCCGGAGCCGATCGTGACCCACGTTTCTTCTGCTTCTTCCGTATCCGAACCGCGCCGCTGGCTCGCCTTCGGTGTGATGGTGACGGCGCAATTCATGTTCATCGTCGATGCGTTCATCGCCAATGTGGCAATCCCGAGCATCCGCACGAGCCTGCATGCCACGCCCGCACAACTGGAGGCCGTGCTGGCGGTGTACCAGCTTGGCTACGCGATTCTGCTCATTACCGGCGGCCGCCTGGGCGACCTGTTCGGGCGCAGGCGCGTGTTCCTGCTGGGCCTCGTCGCCTTTACCGCCACTTCGGCCGGCTGCGGGCTGGCGGGCAGTGCTGCGGCGCTGATTGCATGGCGTTTTGCGCAAGGCCTGTCGGCCGCGATGATGGTGCCCCAAGTGCTGGCGAGCGTGCAGGCGCTCTTTGCCGGCGCGGAGCGTGACCGCGCGCTATCGATCTTCGGCCTGGTGATGGGCACCGGCGGTGCGGCCGGGCTGCTGGTAGGCGGCGCGCTCACCAGCGCGGATATCGCCGGACTCGGCTGGCGCTCGGCCTTCCTGATCAACGTGCCGGTCGGGTTGACCGCCGCGCTGCTCGGCTGGCGCTGGATTCCACGCCCGAGCGCCGACGCAGCGAAGGTACATCTCGATACCGCCGGCGTGGCGTGGATGGCCGTCAGCGTGGCGGCCGTGCTCGTGCCGCTGCTGTTCGGCCGTGAACTGCACTGGCCGGTGTGGACGCTGGCACTGCTTGCCGTGGGCGTACTGGGCATGGCGACATTCCAGCAGCTTGAAGCGCGGGTCGACCGCGCCGGTGGTACGCCGCTGCTGCCGCCCACCTTGCTGCAGCATCGCGCCTTCATGACGGGGATGACCGCGTCAGCGCTGCACTACATCGGGATGATGGCGTTCTTCCTCGTGCTGACGCTGTATCTGCAAAACGGGCGGCAGCTGTCTGCGGTGCGCATGGGCGTTGCCATCCTGCCGCTGGCCATCACCTTTCTCATCACGTCGCGGGTGGCGAATGCGCTGGTGCGGCGCCATGGCGTCCGCGCGTTGTTGTCGGGCCTTGGGCTGATGGCGCTGGGGCTGGTGGCGCTGCTGTCGGGTTTCGGCACGGCGTGGGCGCACCCCGCCACGCCAAGCATGATGCGCATCGGCATTGCGGTGGCGCTGTACGGCGCCGGGCAAGGCCTGGTCGTCGTCCCGCTGATCGGCCTGGTGCTGACCGGCGTGGCACGTACGCAGGCCGGCGCAGCGGCTGGGCTGCTGATTACGGCGCAGCAATTGGCGGGCGCCCTGGGCGTCGCCTGCATCGGCGGGCTGTATTTCACCTTGCCGCTGGCGGCGGTGCCATCGGCATGGCGCACGGCACGATGGCCGGATGCATCGCCATGTTGGCGGCGCTCGGCGCGGCTGCGGTGGGTTTCGCGCGGCTCGGGGCGCAGCAACGGCAACTGGCGTCCGCCGGCGCGGCCAGCCCGGCCTGAGCAGCACCCTCACATCACTTCCACGATTCGATACCCGGGCGCGCGACACAAGCGCGCCCGGGTGCATTGATCGGCCCCGGCGGACATTCCACACTCCCGCGCGATGCGCTTGGCATCGCCCGCCTTCTTTCCGCATGGCCACTGTTTCCCACCTTCGCACCGCGGCCTCGGCCCCGTCCGCCGCTCCATCGCTGGCCCGCCGCATCGTCGCGGAGGCGCTCGGTACGGCCTTGCTGATTGCGGTGGTCATCGGCACGGGCATCCACGCAAGCCGGCTCTCCGGTGGCGATGCCACGTGGACGCTGCTGGCGCAGTCGCTCGCTGGCGGCGCCGGTCTGCTGGCGCTGCTGACGGTGTTCGCGCCAGTGTCGGGGCGCACCTGAACCCGGCGGTCACGCTGTCGGCGTTGCTGCGGGGCGGTCTGCGGGGGCATGAGGCGCTGGCCTATCTGGCTGCACAGGCCATGGGCGCCGTGCTCGGTGTGGCCGCCGCGCACGCCATGTTCGGCATGCCGGCGTGGGCGCCGGGCACGCATGCCGCCACCGGGCCCGCATTGTGGTGGAGCGAAGCACTGGCAACGTTCGGGCTGATCGGCGCGGGCATCGCATGCGGGCGTCACGCGCCGAAGCAATTGCCGCTGGTGGTGGCTGCCTATATCGCGGCGGGGTACTGGTTCACGTCGTCGTCATCGGTGGCCAATCCGGCGCTGGCCCTTGCCTGCGCGCTGACCGACGGCCCCTCCGGCATCCGCCCCGGCGATGTCCCTGGCTACATGCTGGCGCAGCTGGTCGGCGCGCTGCTGGCAACGCCGTTGTTCAACTGGCTGATGGGTGTGGACCCGGCACCCGCGCAGGCATCCGGCACCGCCATCGCAACGGCGCAAGCCGTGCCGATGCAGCGCCCGGCCAGCTGAGGCTGGCGCTCAGCCGCGCGCGATCAGCCCGCTGGCGCGGGCGTATTGAAAGAGGTCGATCTCGCGCGCCAAGCCCAGCTTGCGCAGCGCCATGGCCTTCTGCGTGCTGACAGTCTTCACGCTCGAACCGAGCATGAGCGCAATGTCGGACACGGCCGTGCCAGCCGCATACAGGCGAAGCACTTCGCGCTCGCGTGCGCTCAGCCGCTCGGACGCATCCCGTTCGTTGGACCCGAGACCCGTGTCTTCCAGGATGCGCGGGCTGTCATAGCGCACGCCGCGCGCGGCCGCCATGACGGCGTGCCCGGCATGCACGAAATCATCGTTCTTGCTGACGATGCCTGCCACGCCAATCTGCCGCATGGCGCGCAGCAGCGCCGGGTTGTGGACCATCGTGCAGACGACGATGCCGCACTTGGGATGCTGCTTGCGCAGGCGCGCCAGCAGTTGCATGCCGTCGAAGGCCGGTTCGCCACCGAGGTTGTAGTCCGTCACGATGACGTTGCAGTCGACGGACGTAAGCACCTGCATCAGCTCGCGCCCATCGTGTGCCTGTGCGACGACCTGCTGCTGTGGAAACTGCCCAATGGCCGCCGCCAGCCCCATGAGGATCACCGGATGATCGTCCGCCAGCACGATCGAGAGGACAGGGCACATGTGCACGCCGTCAGGCCAGGCGCGTCACCGGGGAGGACTTGGCCGGCGTGACGAGCAACAGGATGGGAGAGATCGGAGCCGTCATGGAAGTCAGGAGCGCCGCGGAAAGGAGCCGGTACCTTACTCACCGGATATGCCCTTCGGGATCAGACTTTTCTTACTTTGGCGCCGCGTAACCTTTCGGGGCAGAAGCTGCTTCTATCTGGGTTGAGAGAAACTGAATGACCCTGCAGCGTTCGCGCTTACGCAGCCGCCTGCACGTGCGCAAGAAACGCGGTGACAGACAGCGGGGCCGCCCACAGATAGCCCTGCCCGGTGGTACAACCCAGCGCGCGCAGCGTCTGGCGCTGCGGTTCAGTTTCCACCCCTTCGGCAATGCACTCGAGATGCAGCGTGCGCGCCAGCTCGATCATCGTGCGGCAGATCACGCCGCGCTGGCTGGTCTGGTCTACCGCGGCTGTAAATGACCGGTCGATTTTCAGAATGGTGAAGGGCAGATCGGCCAGCAGCTTGAGCGTGGCAATGCCCACGCCAAAATCGTCGATGGCCAGCGGATGGCCCAGCAGGCGCAAGCGGTTGAGCGCGATGGTGAGCTGCGCCGCGTCGTGCACCGGCGAGTCTTCCGTCAGCTCGATCGCGATGGCGGCGGGCGCAATGCGCGCCTCGCGCACGATGGCTTCGATACGGTCGACGGTGCCGGCCCGGCTCAGCGTCTGCGCAGACGCATTCACACCAATCGAAACGGGATACGCATGCGCGGCCAGCGCGTGCTGCACGCGCACACAATGCTCCAGCACATGGAAGAACAGGCCATCAGCCAACCCGAGCGCCTCCAGGCGGGGCACGAACGCGGCAGGCGACACGCGCCCATGCACCGGGTGCATCCAGCGGCAGAGCGCCTCGGCGCCCGCAATCTGGTTGCTGGCCAGATCGTGCTGGGGTTGGAAGACGACTTCGATCTGCTCGGGCGTTTCGTGGATGAGCGCGGCCAGCTCGTCGTCGGAAAACTGCGGAAAGCCAGCCGTTGCGGCAGGCGGCCGGTCTCGCTCCCGGGCGGCGGCTTCTTCGAGCAGCGGCAGCACGTGTGCCGGGCGCAGCGGCTTCTGCACGCCGTGGGTGCGCGTCAGCCCGATCGCATCGGCCAGGCTGACGTGCGACTCCACGATCGGCGCATCCAACCCGCTGACCCACGCCCACACGGGCGCCTGCCGCGGAAAGACGCGGCCGCCGCGCAGGTGCATCTGCTCCATCAGTTCGGGGCCGTTCATGCCGGGCATGTCGATGTCGCACAGCACGAGATCGACGTGGCAGAGCTGAAGGAGGTAGAGCGCCTCGCGGCCGTCGCAGGCCGTCAGGATCTGCTGCACGCCCAGCGTATGGAGCAGTTGCCGGGCCGCGGCCCGTTGCACCGGATGGTCGTCCACCACCAGCACGGCGAGTTGCGCGAAACCTTCCATCGGCCAATCCTTGTTGTTGTAGGGATGGGGGCGAGGCGCATCGCTTGCGCTGTGTGACGCCGCCGTCAGCCGCCATTGAAGCACCGGCCGGCGGCCTTGTCAGGCGAAGTCCGTGCGCGGCGTCGGAAAACAAAGCCCGCGCAGCTTTTCAACTGCGCGGGCCTTGAGCGATTCCCCCAACCTTTTGAGCTTCCGGCGCCGGTGTCGACGGCGTCGGGATGGAGGAAATCGTGCCCGAAAAAAATGAAGCCCGCAACAGGGGCGGGCTCAAAAGGGGGAGTGCTCTCTAAAGAGAGAGCAAGGTGAAGTTTAGTGAAGGGAGGGCAGTCAGACTGTCCGGGGTTGGCCGAAAGGCTTGTAGGACAAAAACTGACGATATTTCGCGATGTTAGCCACACAAAGCAGGCGGTTGCGCGCACATTCGCGGCGGCGGCGTGATTCAAACAGCGCTTCGGTTCTTTTCCGCCGACATGCGCGTCAGTCGTTGAAGTGAGACTCGAAGCGCACGATTGAAAATTCCTCGCTCGTTGCTAGCGGGCAACGCCGCCGAGCAAAACGCGCAGAAAAATTGAGAATTCAGGGTAGCCGGAACCGGCTGAGATGCAAGGCGACCAGAAGAACAGAAAAAGCCGCGCGCCAAAGAAAAAAGCCCGAGCACCAGGTGCTCGGGCCACAATCCACCAAGGAGGGTGGAGGAGACAGTTCCTACTATAGCGAATCGTTTGTTGCGTTGCAATAACGTAGAACTACTTAATGTAACGAGAGGCTACAAGCGTTGCCGCGGCGCCACGTGTGACGAAAACGATTGCATCTGTCACACGATGACGCATCGCAACAAAACGCTGTGGCACAGCGGAAACCCGCTCCGGCTTCCGAGATGCCACACTTCAACATCGACGCATCCGCGAAAGTAACCGCTGACTTAGCGTCCGCTGCTTAAAACGCCGGCAGGATCGCGCCCTTGAACTGCGTGTCGATGAACTTGCGCACGTCTTCCGATTGATAGGCGTGCACCAGCGTCTTCACCCACGGCTGGTTCTTGTCTTTTTCACGCACGGCGATCAGGTTGGCGTAGGGCCCCTGGCGATCTTCCAGTGCGATGGCGTCCTTGGCCGGTGTCAGGCCGTTCTTGACCGCGTAGTCGGTGTTGATCGAAGCGGCGTCCAGATCATCCAGCGAGCGCGGCAGCTGCGCTGAATCCAGCTCGATCAGCTTGATCTTCTTCGGGTTCTCCACCACGTCACGCGGTGTCGCATTGTTGCCGTTCGTGCCGGCGCCCGCCTTGAGCTTGATCACGCCCGCCTTCTGCAGCAGAAGCAGCGCACGGTTGCCGTTGGACGGATCGTTCTGGATGCCGACCTTGGCGCCTTCCTTGAGCTGCGCGAGCGACTTGATCTTCTTGGAGTAAAAACCCATCGGCGCCACGTAGGTCAGGCCCACGTTGACGATCTTGTAGCCGCGCGCCTTGATCTGGCTGTCGAGGAAGGGCTGATGCTGGAAACCGTTGGCGTCCAGGTCACCCGAATCGAGCGCGGGGTTGGGCTGGGCGTAGTCGTTGAACTCGATGATCTTGACGTCCAGGCCGTCCTTCTTGGCGACCTTCTGAACGACTTCCCAGATTTGCGCATCGGGGCCGCTCATGGTGCCGAGCTTGATCTGCTTGGTGTCGGCGTTGGCGGCAGTGGCAACGGCAAAGGCGATGGCCGGTACGGCCACGCGCGCAAGGCGGGAGAACAGAGACATGGAGAAACCTCGTGGATCTTGTCGTGAATGAAATCGCCCGCGGGTAGCGGGCGTGTGACGATCCTGTCATAGCGGCGACCGTAACCGAACGACTTTTTCGGCATGTCCATATGCCCAAGAACGGTGCAACCAGGCGATGGGCTCGGCGTCCTCCACAGGCGGCGGCTCGGCGGCGGGCAGGGCGACGACGAAGCACGCGCCGCCATCGGCCGGCGCCTCCACCCAGATGCGGCCGTGATGCGCGCTGACGATCGCCTCGCACACCGCCAGGCCCAGGCCGACGCCGGTGGTGGCCGATTCCTTTTCGCCGCGGGTGAACTTCTCGAAGATGGTGCGCACCGAACCGGCGGGCACACCCGGCCCGTGGTCGCGCACCCGCAGGCGCAGTTCGTTGCCGCGTGCTTCGTCATGGACAAGTTCGCCCGAGACGCGGACCTCGGTACCGGCCGGCGCAAACTTGCCGGCGTTCTCCAGCAGGTTCGACAGCACGCGCTCCATCAACGGCCCATCGCAGCGGATGAGCGGCAAGGCTGCGAGGTGATCCACCACCACACGATGATCGGGTAGCGGGTTCGCCTGCAGCGCGGCGCCCACCAGCTCCTCGATCGATTGCCACTCGAGCCGCAGCTTGACGTCCTGGTTCTGCAGGCGCGCCATGTCGAGCAGGTTGGTGACCATCGTGCGCATGCGCTGCGCCTGCTGGCCGATGGCGGCTGCAGCTTCGGCCTGCAGCGGGGCAAGGGCGGCTGCGCGCGCAGCAGCGTCTCGGCCATCCCCACCAGGCCCGTGAGCGGCGTGCGCAAGTCGTGCGACACGGCGGCCAGCAGCGAATTGCGCAGCCGCTCCGATTCAATCCGCACCAGCGCATCGCGGGCCACTTCCACGTAATGCACACGCTCGATGGCGATGGCGATGAGCGTGGCGCAGGCGTCGATCTGGCGGCGGTTGTCGGGCTGGGCGAGCACCTGGAAGGTTTCGGGCTCCACGGCGAGCACACCGCGAATCGCCATCGGCGCCTTCAGGGGCAGATACAGCACCGAGCCCGACGGCAGCGTATGCGTGCCCGTACCGGCAGGCTGGCCATGCTGATACGTCCAATCGGCCAGCACGCGGTCAAGGTTGGGCATGCCGGACGGCGCATCGGTGCTGCCTTCCGGCTTGGCAATCTGCGGCGCGCCCAGCCGCCCATCGAGCCCGACGAAGAAGAACGCACAGCGCCCGCCAAACGTTGCGTTGACGAAGCGCCCGCCGATGCTGACGATCTGGTCCAGCGTGAGCGCGGCAGACAACTCCCGTGCGGCCTCATACAGCGCATGTGCCGACGCCTCGCGCTGCACCGCGACCTGGGCTTGTTCACGCAGGCCGGCCGTCAACTGGCCCACCAGCATGCCCACGGCCAGCATCACCGCAAACGTCAGCAGATACTGCACGTCGCTCACGGCAAAGGAAAAACGTGGCGGCACGAAAAAGAAATCGAACAGCGCCACCGACAGCACCGACGCCAGCGCCGCCGGCCCGCGCCCATGGCGCATCGCCACCGCCACCACAGCCGCCAGGAAGACCATGACGATGTTGGCCAGATCGAACACCGGCCGCACAAGGCTGGACAGCGCCGTCGCCACGCCCACATACACACACGCGGCCACGTACGCCGGCTTGATCCAGCCGGCCTGTGCATCGGCCGCACGCTGCGCCTCGCTGCGCACGTCGGCACGGCCAATGTCTGCTGCGCGCGGCGGCAGCTGGATATGCGCCGGGTCCGCCGCCGTGCGGATCACGTCGACCTCGGGGCAGTGCCGTGCCAACGCTTCAGCAAAGTCGCCGCTGGGCAACCGGCGCTCCAGCCCGATCGCCAACCGCAGCGCCACGACGATGGCCCGCGCCGATCGCCAGCGCTTCTCCGGCGGCCGCCCGATCACCGCCTTGGTGATGTTGTGGCGGCGGATATAACCGGTGATCGCCTCGACGGCGTTGGTGCCGGCCAGCGTCTCCACGCGCGCGCCTGCGTCTTCGGCCAGCTTGAGCAACGCATGCAGACGTTCGGCGCGTGCATCGGCGGCGCGCAGATGCGGCATCACCACGGCCACGGCATGCCAGTCGCACTCCAGCTGCGCGGCCAGGCGTGCAGCGCTGCGGATGACCTGTTCGCCATCGCCCTGCGGGTCCAGGCACGCGACGACGGTTTCGCGCGTGCGCCAGACGTTTTCAATACGACGCGCGCGGCGATAGGCCTGCACGTCATCGTCGACGCGATCGGCGGTGCGGCGCAGGGCGAGTTCGCGCAGCGCAATGAGGTTGCCCTTGCGGAAGAAATTGCGCGCGGCGTGCTGCGCCTGCTCCGGCATGTAGACCTTGCCCTCGGCCAGGCGGCGCAGCAGTTCATCGGCGGGCAGGTCGACGAGGATGACTTCGTTGGCCGCATCGAACACCGCATCCGGCACGGTTTCCCACACGCGGATGCCGGTGATGCTGCCGACGGCCTCGTTCAGGCTGTCGAGATGCTGGACGTTGACGGTGGTCCAGACGTCGATGCCGGCGGCAAGCAGGTCTTCAATGTCCTGCCAGCGCTTGGGGTGGCGCGAGCCTGCCACGTTGGAGTGGGCAAGCTCGTCGACGAGGATCAGCACGGGCCGGCGCGCCAGTGCGGCATCCAGATCGAACTCGGGCAACGTGCGGCCTTTGTATTCGACTTGGCGGGTGGGGAGGTGCTCAAGGTCTGCGACCAGCGCGGCGGTTTCGGCGCGGCCGTGGGTTTCGACCAGGCCGATGATGGCGTCGATGCCGGCGGCGCGGGCGGCCTTTGCTGCGGCCAGCATCGCGTAGGTTTTGCCTACGCCGGCCGAGGCGCCGAAATAGATGCGGAGTTTGCCGCGGGCGGACTGCTCTTGGCCGGATTGGAGTTCGGCTAGGAGTTGGTCGGGGTTCGGGCGCGCGGCTTCTTGCATGTTGTGTATTTTGGGTTTTTGGGACTTGGTGGTCTATCCCCTGTTTCATCCCCTGCCGGGGCTGACTCACTTTCTTTGTCTTGCCAAAGAAAGTAAGCAAAGAAAGGCGCGCCCGAGATGGCAACCCTCCTTGAATTTATGTCGCAGGGAGGGGAAGGGAAAAACTCGCTTCGCTCAGACAGTTTCCCTTCCTTTTTCCTCCCTGCAACAGAAATTCAAGGCGCCATCTAGGGCAGGGTACGGCCACACCGTCGAAGCACAAGCGCAGTAGTGGGAGCACAGCAAGGCGCAAGGCAAGGCAGTAAGACCCGGTGGAGATAGCGAGCGAAGCGAAGCAGCACACCGCAACAAACGAAATGCCGACAGGACCCGCACACCACTGGTTTGGCCTTTGACGTTCCTGCCCTTGATGGCGCCTTGAATTTCTGTAAGCGGGCGGATAAAGGAAGGAGGCCTGTCTGAGCGAAGCGAGTTTGCCTCCTTCCCCGCACGGTTACAGAAATTCAAGGAGGGGGTCGCCATCTCGGGCGCGCCTTTCTTTTGCTTACTTTTCTTTGGCAAGACAAAGAAAAGTGAGTCGGTCCCGGCAGGGAACGAAAGGGGGATGGACCACCAACATCAAACCCAGCAGTCCACAAAACCCCAACCCCTCACTTCAAATCATCCAACGCCAAATTCAGCTCCAACACATTGACGGTAGGCTCGCCAAACACCCCAAGCACCGGCCCCTTGGTGTTCTCAGCCACAGCCTTCTTCACCAGGTCAGCGGAGAGATGCCGCGCCCGCGCCACGCGCTCCACCTGATACGCCGCAGCCGCCGGACTGATCTCCGGGTCCAGCCCACTCGCAGAAGCCGTGACAAGATCAGCAGGAATCGGCGCGGCATTCCCAGGGTCCGCTTCCTTCAGGGCAGCAATGCGCGCCTTCGCCGCCTCCGTCAACGCAGGGTTGCTCGGCCCAAGGTTGGAGCCACCCGAAGCCTGCGCGTTATACGGATTCGGCGCAGTCGCCGAGATCCGCCCCCAGAAATACTCCGGGGTATCAAAGTTCTGCCCGATCAACGAAGACCCGACCGCCTTGCCGCCACGCTCGATGATCGAGCCCCCGGCCTGCGCCGGAAACAGCGCCTTGCCCACGCCCGTCACCACCACCGGATACAGCACCCCCGTAATGAGCGACAGCCCGACGAACACCACCAGCGCCGCACGCAGCAGCCCACCTTGTTGCGGCACATCGGCCTGAACAGGTTGACGCGCTTGAGTTGTGGTTGCCATGAATGCACTCCTTCCTTAAACCCAGCCCATCGCGGCCAGGAACATGTCGATGATCTTGATGCCCGGGAAGGGCAGCAGCAGGCCGCCCAGGCCGTAGATCAAGAGATTGCGGCGCAGCAGCGCGGCGGCTCCCAGCGCGCGGTACTTCACGCCTTTCAATGCCAGCGGAATCAGGAACACGATGATCAGCGCGTTGAAGATCACGGCGCTCATCACGGCTGATGCCGGCGTTGCCAGGTGCATCACGTTCAGCGCGGCCAACTGCGGATACGTCGTCGCAAACGCCGCCGGGATGATGGCGAAGTACTTCGCCACATCGTTGGCGATCGAGAACGTGGTGAGCGAGCCGCGCGTCATCAGCATCTGCTTGCCGATCTCGACAATCTGGATCAGCTTGGTCGGGCTGGAATCCAGGTCGACCATGTTGCCGGCCTCCTTGGCGGCCTGCGTGCCGCTGTTCATGGCGACGGCCACGTCGGCCTGTGCCAGCGCGGGGCATCGTTGGTGCCGTCGCCGGTCATGGCAACGAGGCGGCCCTGCGCCTGCTGTTCGCGGATCAGCGCCAGCTTGGTCTCGGGCGTGGCTTCGGCAATGAAGTCGTCGACGCCGGCTTCAGCGGCGATGGACGCAGCGGTCAGGCGGTTGTCGCCGGTGATCATCACCGTCTTGATGCCCATTTGGCGCAGCTCGGCAAAGCGCTCGCGGATGCCGGCCTTCACGATGTCCTTCAGTTCCACCACGCCGAGCACGCGGTCGTTGTCGGACACCACCAGCGGCGTACCGCCCTGGCGCGCAACATCATCGACCGCCGTCGACACGGCATCGGGAAACTTGCCGGCCAACAGCGTCACATGCGTGCGAATCGCATCGGCCGCGCCCTTGCGGATCTGGCGGGCGTCGGCTGCATGGGCGACGTTGATACCGCTCATGCGCGTTTGCGCAGAGAAGGCAACGTACACCGGCTGCGTCTTCGCCAGCGCGGCTTCATCGATGGACGCCTCGCCCAGGTTGCGCGCGAGCGTGACGATGCTGCGGCCCTCGGGCGTTTCATCGGCCAGCGACGACAGCCATGCGGCCTCGGCCAACTGCTTGGCCGTCACACCCGGCGCGGGAATGAAGCGCGACGCCTGGCGGTTGCCGTGCGTGATCGTGCCGGTCTTGTCGAGCAGCAGCACATCCACGTCACCGGCCGCTTCCACGGCGCGGCCCGAGGTGGCGATCACGTTGGCCTGCATCATGCGGCTCATGCCCGCCACGCCAATGGCGGAGAGCAGTCCGCCGATGGTGGTCGGGATCAGACACACCAGCAGCGCGACAAGCACGGTGATCGTGATCGGCGAGCCGGCCTTCATCGCGTCCACCGAGAAGATCGAGTACGGCAGCAGCGTGACGGTCGCCAACATCAGGATGATGGTCAGGCTCACCAGCAGGATCGTCAGCGCCAGCTCGTTGGGCGTCTTCTGGCGCTTGGCGCCTTCCACCATCGAGATCATCCGATCGAGGAAGCTCTCGCCGGGGTTGGCGGTGATGCGCACGATGATCCAGTCCGACAGCACGCGCGTGCCGCCCGTCACGGACGAGAAATCCCCGCCCGATTCGCGGATGACCGGCGCCGATTCGCCCGTGATGGCGCTTTCGTCCACCGAGGCCACGCCTTCGATGACCTCGCCGTCGCCGGGCACCATGTCGCCGGCTTCGATGAGCACGATGTCGCCACGGCGCAGCGCGGTTGCGGCGCGTGCTTCGACGCGGTCTCTGCGATGCGGGTCTGCCAGCACCTTGGCCTGCACCGTGGTCTTGATGCCGCGCAGCGATGCGGCCTGCTGCTTGCTGCGGCCCTCGGCCAGCGCTTCGGCAAAGTTGGCGAACAACACCGTGAACCACAGCCACACCGACACGGCGAGGATGAAGCCCGCCGGCGCTTCGGCCTGGCCGCGCAGCGCCATCCCCCACAGGATCGTGGTGAGGATGCTGCCGACGTAGACGACAAACATCACCGGGTTCTTGGCCTGCGCGCGCGGCGACAGCTTGCGGAAGCTGTCGACAATGGCGGGCTTGACCAGCGCCGACGAGAACATCGACAGCTTGCGCACATCCTTGGCGGACAGCGTGGTGTGCGTCGTATGCGTGCTGCGCCTGCGGCTCGGCCGCTGCAGCAGTACCAGTACCGGCGCTCGGCTCAAGCTTGTGCTTGACCGTACGTACAGCCGGTTCGGATTCGGGATAACGGATAGCCATAAGGCACCTGTTGATATTGAGTGGACTACGCGCCGTGGAACCTGCTCATGGTCCGTAGCGAGCGGCCCGAGGTTGACGCGAGAAGCGCAGCCGTACAGGTGTACGGCGAGCATCGCAGGGCCAAGATCGGGACGCGCAGTAGGAACATGGGCAGGTTCTTAGCGTGTGAGGTGTTCTGCGATGGGACCGAGCGCCAGCGCCGGGATGTACGTGAGCGCGCCCACCAGCAGCACCGAGCCGATCAGCAGCACCACAAACAGCGGGCCGTGCGTGGGCAGCGTGCCGGCCGTCACGGGCAGGCGCTTCTTGGCGGCAAACGTGCCTGCCATCGCCAGCACCGGCACGATGATCCAGAAGCGGCCCAGCCACATCGCAATGCCCAGTGCCACGTTGTAGAAGGGCGTGTTGGCAGACAGGCCCGCAAACGCGCTGCCGTTGTTGTTGGCGGCGGACGAGAAGGCGTACAGCACTTCAGAGAAGCCATGCGTGCCGGGGTTGAAGATGCCCGCCTTGCCCTGCGTAACCACCACGGCGATGGCCGTGCCCACCAGCACCAGCAGCGGCGTGACGAGGATGGCGATCGACGTCATCTTCATCTCGAACACCTCGATCTTCTTGCCGAGGTATTCCGGCGTGCGGCCGATCATCAGGCCCGCAATGAACACGGCCAGGATGGCGTACACCAGCATGCCGTACAGGCCCGAACCCACACCGCCAAACACCACTTCGCCCAGCTGCATCAGGAACATCGGCACGAAGCCGCCCAGCGCCGTCAGCGAGTCATGCATGGCGTTCACCGCCCCGCACGACGCTGCCGTGGTGATGGTGGCAAACAGTGACGAAGCCACGATGCCGAAGCGCGTTTCCTTGCCTTCCATGTTGCCCACGGCCTGGTCGATGCCGAGGTTCGCAAGCATCGGGTTGCCATGCAGTTCAGCCCATGCCAGGAAGACGGCGAGCACGGCAAACAGCACCGTCATCGCCGCCAGCACGGCCCAGCCTTGCCGGCCATCGCCCACCATGCCGCCAAACGTAAAGCACAGCGCCGCCGGGATGATGAAGATCGCCAGCATCTGCACGAAGTTGGTCAGCGCGTTGGGGTTCTCGTACGGGTGGGCGGAGTTGGCGTTGAAGAAGCCGCCACCGTTCGTGCCGAGCATCTTGATCGCCTCTTGCGAGGCGACCGGGCCCATCGGCAGGGTCTGCGTTTGCGTGGTGGCTTTCTCGGTGACGGCGTTGCCCTGCGCATCCTTGAGCGGGTTGCCCTGCGCGTCCATCTTCGGGTTGTCGTACGTGGTGGCGGTGACGGTGGTCACTTCCTTGTAGCCATCGAAGTTCTGGATCACGCCCTGGCTCACGAAGAACACCGACACCAGAATCGACAGCGGCAGCAGCACGTAGACCGTGGCACGCGTGAAGTCGACCCAGAAGTTGCCGATGGTGTTGGCCGAGTGGCGCGCAAAGCCGCGGATGAGCGCAATCACCACCGCAATGCCGGTCGCCGCAGACAGGAAGTTCTGCACCGCCAGGCCGAGCATCTGCGTGAGATAGCTCATCGTGCTTTCGCCCGAATAGCCTTGCCAGTTGGTGTTGCTCACAAAGCTGATGGCCGTGTTGAAGGATGAATCCGGCGTGATGGCGCCAAAGCCCTGCGGGTTGAGCGGCAGCCACTGCTGCGCGCGCTGCAGCGCATACACCGCCAGCGCGCCCAGCACGTTGACGACGATGACGGCCAGCGCATAGCGCTTCCAGCCCATCTCGGCCTGCGGGTTGACGCCGGCCACGCGATAGAACAGCCGCTCGACGGGGCCGAGCCAGTGCGCGCGCGACGGTTTGTCGCCAAACACGCCAGTCATATACGCGCCCAGCGGTTTGGCCAGAACCAGCAGCACGACCAGATAGATCGCCAGCTGGAGGAGGAACGCATTCATGGTGTGCCTCACAGTGTTGTTAGAAGCGTTCGGGCCACAGCAGGGCCACGAACAGATAGATCAACAAGGCCAACGTGATAGCCCCGGACAGCACATAGAGCCAGGTCATTGCTGTTTCTCCATCGCGTGCGTGGTCGGTTGGTCTTTGGTGGCAAGCCGGCCGGAGAGGGCGAGCAAGCCGCCCACTGCCAGGGCCAGCACCGCAAGGCCGGCGAGATAAACGAGGTCCATATGCGCTCCCCTTTCCTTCAGGTCGTGATGGTCAGAACGTCTTGGTCACGGCCAGCAGCGCGGTGGCCTTGCCCATGTAGTTGCCGCGCGTGTTGGTGTACGCGGCGCGCGCAGCGTTGGTGTCGATGTACGCAAGCGATGCCGTCCAACCGCTGCCGAAGTCTTTCGTCACGCCCACCTTCCAGTCGGCGTACGAGGTGCGCACTACCTGGTGCGGCACCTGCTGATAGCCCACGTGCAGGTTCAGCGTCAGGCCCCAGAAGCCGGTGTCGAAGTTGCCCGACAGATCGAAGTACTGGCTGTGGTGGCTATCTGCAAACCGAACAGGTTGGAGAACGCGTACGAGTACTTGAACGAGACCGGCCCGTAGCCGATCTGCGCATAGCCCTCGGTGGTGTGCGGGCGGGTGTAGGCGCTTGGGTAGCTGCCCGGGTAGTAGTACTGCAGCACGCCCACATCAATGGGCACGTCCTTCATCAGCTCGGTCTTGTAGCCGCCGTAGAAATCCATCTCGATGGGGGCGGAGACGTTGGGGTTGGAATCCCCCAGCCAGCTGATCGAAGAGTTCCAGTTGCCCACATAGAAACCGTTGGGCAGCGCGTAATCCACACCGCCCTGAATGGCGGGCTTGTTGTTGGTCTGCATGAGACCGCGATAGCGGTACTGGCTGGCCAGCGTGACGTTGGCCGTCAACGGGCTGGCGGGGGCGGCCGGAGTGGCAACGGGTGCCGGCGCAGCGTCGGTGGACTGCGCAAAAGCGGTCGCGCTGGACAGTGCTGCGGCACAGAAGACAACGCCACCCATGACGGTGGCGTGCAAAGAAACCTTGGCTTGCATGGACCTTTCCCTTGTTGTTTTAGGTGCCGCCCGGCCCGGCGCAGATGCGCTTCAACGGGGCCGGATGCGGCGTGCAGGCAGGCTCCCGTCACAGGGCCTGCGTGCAGTGCAACAGTAGGGAAAGGGGGTAAAACGGGGTAAAGGTTGGGGGAGGGGTGTAAACGCCGTGTAAAAACCGGCTTGCTACATGCGAGGCGCTTGACGGGGCAGCGAGGTGTTGTAGGTCCAACCCCGCGCCTCTGTCAGATGCTGATCGTATTGCTCCTGCCGTGCTACCAACTGCATGCTCAGCGCCGCCATGGCCATAAATTCGAGCACGCGCCAATTGCCATCGTCACCTTTCACGAACACCGCTTCAATGGCATCTAGGGCCAGCTCGAGTTCGTTGTGATCTAGATACTCATCAAACTGTGCAATTTCGTCTGCACAGACGCCTTCCGCTGCCTCCGATAGGTTGGCTCTTGCTTCCCGGAGGTATTTCGACGTCTGGTTCCAGTTTGATGTGAGGTCGCGGTCCTCTGGCATTTAGCTGGGCCTCAGTGGCCGGTTAGTAGCAACACTTCTGCAAGACGAGCTGCCCTAGCGCGGCTCGTTGTCTTACTCATGGCGCTCACACTTGGGACACGAAATTGGCAAAGGCTGCTTCGCTGTGTAGAAGGAACAAGCCTTCACCACCAACGATTTAGCTCGGTGAACCGATTTCTAACGTACGCCAAATCGTCTAGGTCAATGGGTGACTGGTAGGTAAGCGTGCAAACAGGGCCGGGTAAACCAACGTCTTTGAAGCGCCAAGAGATCATCGGCGTTCCAGATTCAACGCAAAGTCGCAAGACGAAGCGATCGTCCATATCGATGAGTTCGGTCGCTTTCTCTTCGATATTGGTTAAGCCCGAGACAAACGCCTCCCATATGGCACAGTCAAACCATAGGTTCCCCTTATAGTCGAATCGATTCCCCAACCGCTGCACCTCGGCTACGACACGCATGCGCATTGAGGGCACACGCTCGTCGACCTCGTAGACATCAAGATGTAGTCGAAACGGCTTTTCTAGCTTGAGTTCCATTTTTCTCGTGTCTGTGGGTGGATGGCATCCGAGCATCTGGATTTGATTGGGGGCTATCCAGCATTGCCGTCTTGCACACGCCGTATGGCGATTTTTAGGGCGTCAAGAATAGGCAAAATCGGACAAAACGCGACGATGCGGGAAGTCGGATACCAAGAGCTCTGCACGCCGATCAGCCAGTATCGCAACCCATCGTCGACTTCTTTGATACCGAATACAGGTGCGCCGCTCATACCATCAATATCGTCGACAGAAGCACCATCGAGGTCCGGCTGTTCTACAAGCGCTCCGAACACTTTTGCTGCCGTATTTGTCGATGCCGAAGTGACGGGTGCAGCCGAAGGCAGAAGCGGCATGATCGTGAGTTTCACGATGTGTTTGTTGCCGACCTTGCTATACGTTTCCGAAGGAATGCCTGCAAGCAACCAGGGTCTATATAGGTCAAGAGGCGGAGGACCCCAAGCAGTCTCTTCAATTGCCTTGACACCACCTGCGCGAAGGTTGTCGACTAACAACGCAGAGAGCTGAGTCGCCGCAAAATCTACGCCAATAGCATCGTCGTCGATCACCATCCAATCTTCAGCGTTGAAAGGGTATGGAACACCAAACGGATGGTCGTTGCCCGCAAGCTTGTCCTGCAAGCTGAACTCTGTGAGTGTGATGCCGCTTGCCAGCGCTGCCTTAAGTCCATTGACTACGTGACCGGCAGTACAGAGAAACCAATGCTCGTCGATTTTCACGACAAAGCATGATGCGAAATGAACGCTAGGCGCCTGGCCGGGACGAGCCGCTTTGTAGCTGAGACACAGGAAGTGTTTCGCCGCGTTGTCACGAAGGAAGGCGCTACTGATGTTCTCTTCCAACATTTGCGATCTCCGGCGCAAGGAGTTATGGGTACATGGACGCACTCAGAGAATAGCTTGTTTGATTTCGCCGCTGTAGGCGCAGACGGCACCTCGCTCGGTGACTTTCTCCCCATTCGCCTCCATGTCGCACACCGCTTCGGCAACAACCTTGCGAATACCGGCAAGCGCACCTTCCGGCGTGGCAGCCAGCCACGAGAGCGACGGGAATTCCGCACAGAGACCAACGTATTCCCCATCTTCAGAGGACCACGTCGTTCGGTAAGTGCAATGATCTTGGGTCATGACTGCGCTCCAGAATCAAAAGAGCCGCACGAGGCGGCTCCCTATGTCAGTTACCCGGTGATGAATAGGGCAGCATGTCATCGACCTTGATGATCTTCCAACCATCATGTCGTTTGGTGAAAAACACGAGAACGGTGACCTCGCTACGCGAGCCAAAACTCACAGGCACGACAACAGCCTCGCTGAACGTGAGCGGCCGACCTGGCTTGATATGAGCGAGCCAATCACGTTCGTCGTAATCCTGCGCCTTCAGAAAGTAGTCCGCACCGCCAGGAAGTTGGTCTCGCCTGTAGTCTCTGCGCAGGCTCTCAACCGTAGACGCGTCAACGTAGCGACCAATCTCGCGATCTGAAGCGGGAACACCTGGTTCACCTGCTTGTTGATGTACCAGACATAGAACTGTTTCGCTTGCAGACCAAGAGAAGTCAGCGTCAGCATAGGACGCGCACGAGAATGCCATTAGAAAACCGGCAAGCCAAAATGACAGTGTTTTTTTCATCCTTGCCTCAATGACGTCGATACAGTTTGTACGGCGGCTTTTGCGTTCGATACGCTTGGCCGGGATAAAACCCATTGTTCTGGACAAAGTCTGATACCCAGCTTGATCCGTCAAACATGGCCATATGGCCGTGGGGGTGCCCGGGGATGGGTTGGATCACGATCACATCTCCTCGACGAGGCGACGAAGCGTCGTCCAGTTCGATGAACCCGGCCTGACGCAAGGGAAACCCATAGTCCTTTGCCGAACGTGTTGGCGTCACACTGACTCCTCCTGCTTCAATCGCCTTTCGAACATACTTTGCACAGTTCCCAGTGCTTTGGCTTTGTGCATGCTGTCGAACGTGATTGGCCGCTGCATTACTGTCCCACATAGTTTCCTCGCATTCAGTTGATTGGAAATATCTTTCCCAAGATATATCCGAGAATGCTAGGTCTTAAAGCGTAGTTTAATGATTGAGATTTGTTTCTTATTTATTGGAAGATGTGTTATTCCAATTCAGCGGACTTTCTTCACATCGGACTCGTACCAAGCCCCTCCGCATCATCCAAGCACGTCTACGATAATTCCGCCTGCTGCTCCTCATCCGACGATCTTTCATCAGCTCTGCCAGCTTCGTCGTCCTTTCGCTTTGCTCCCCGACTAAACCGCACCGCCAGCGCCTTGCGCGCCGCGTCCAACCCTTCTCCCTGACCCGCCACCTTGAGGAACGCATACCCCTCCAACGTGGCGCTCATCACATCGCTGCCCAGCGCCAACTGCGAATCCGCCATGCGTTCGTGAATGCGCGCCACGCGCATGAGGCGGCTGCGTAGCTGATCGAAGCCCGCCAGATCGCGGCGCAGTTCGGCAAGGTCGAAATTGCCAGGTAGCAGGTTGGGATTGGTGTTCAGCACCTCCACGGCCTTGCGTGCGAAGGCTTCGGACTTGTCGCCCATCTTCACCAGCGTTCGGCGCTGCAACGGGGTGAGGTCGATCAGGCTGGCGAGCCGGTCTTCCAGCGTCTTCAGCGCGCCGTCCACGGCGGCCAGATCGGCCGAGGTGAGCTGATACGAAATCAAGTTCTGCGGCATTTCACTCCTCGCAAATCAATTGGCAGTGCCGTGCCATCTAGGGCACGAGGGCGGGAGATTGGCCGCTGCAGCGCAGCTCCGCAATGCCAGAAGGCAGTTTTGGACGAAGAATCAGAGTGATCTGATGCGGCCTTCACAACTCGACACATCGAGAGGCGTTCTCGACGGCCCGAGCTCTGAGCTCGACGCGCGAGGCTTTGCTCGGCCGTCCGAGCTCGGTGCTCGACGTGTGAGGCTTTTCTCGGCCGTCCGAGCTCGGAGCTCGACACGTGAGGCTTTTTGCTCGGCTGCCCGAGCTCGGAGCTCGGCGTGTGAGGCTTTTTGCTCGGCCGTCCGAGTTCGGAGCTCGACGTGTGAGGCTTTTTGCTCGGCTGCCCGAGCTCGGAGCTCCGCGTGTGAGGCTTTTGGCTCGGCTGCCCGAGTTCGGAGCTCGGCGTACGAAAATCAGAATCCGGTGTGTACCCCCATCGCTATAATTCCCCCGCTGCCGCACCAACGGCAGCCGGGCGTAGCAACCCGCATAGCATCCTTAGAGAGACTGTCGCGCAGGCGACGGTCCGCCTTCGTTCGCTTGCGTTTTTCATGGCGGGCCGGGCGGGGAGACCTTCGGGTCTGCCGGTCGTTCTCTAAGGGCCGGTTTGCTACCCCGCCGTCAGGCCCGCCACCCCGTGTAGCAACGAGATGGCGAGCCTCCGATGCAACTTAGAGAGGCCGACATGCCATCTGTCAAAAGCGGGTACCGCCCCGCGTCTTATCCATCTCCACCACCCACCGACGCGCCCACATCGTCCAACGCAGGCGGACTCACCAAAAACCGCGTCTACCTGAACGGCGCGCTCGAAGCGCGGGCGTATCTCAAGCGCATCCGCACTGCCATGTGTACGCACGGCCAATGTCGGCCGGGCATGCTGCTGGAACAACTGCAGTTGTTTTCCGCGCAGTCATTCCCACCGCCGTTCGTTAAGGGCTTTGTGGATGCAATTGATGCCTACGTATCGATGTCGCTCGGGGGCCGCGACGTTGATCCGCAGACGTGGGACGTGTTAGCCGCCATAGAGCGGCGTGGCTACAACAGCCAATAACAACGGATTGACGCATTCCCGTGACGGGCGGGAATGCCGATGCTGGCGGGGCGTAGTGGAGGTGGCTGTCTTCAAAGGACAGAGCCAGGCCGTCCACCATGCGAGCGTTAATTCAAGACAACAACGCTATGGCAACTCCGGGGCGGCTGAATCGAATACGGCAGTGATGGCCCGAGCAAGAAGAGGGCCGTTGATTGTCGTATCGCACAAGGGGAAGTCATTGGATCGTGTTGATCCGGGTCAACTCCTCTTTCTGCATCACGCCAATACTAGAGACGTAGCTTGGTGAGCCCATTGCTCTGGCCGGAGGCGGATATGGAGAACCATGAACCCGGGCAACAACGTGACGACGCTGCGCCAGCCATCACGCGATCGAAGCTTGTACTGATCGGCTTTCTGCTGGTTGTTGCGTACTTCCTATGGACCGAGCATCAGGCGCACGTGATCCAGTTCCTGCCGTTTCTGCTGCTTGCGGCATGTCCTTTGATGCATGTGTTCATGCATGGTGGTCATGGCCATCGGCATCACGGGCACCCACCCGCCAACGCTGACCGCGCCGACGCCCCGGGAGAACAGTGATGCAACACGACAGCACATTCGGGTACGGCCTGTGGTCACTGGTGTTCATCAACTCCGCCGTCTTCATCATCTTTGCCTTCAGCTTTACGAAGCCTCAAACCTCGCGGGACTGGCGTTCGTTCGGTGCGTTCTCGGCGTTCATCGTTGCGCTGTTCACCGAAATGTATGGGATACCGCTGACGATTTATCTGCTGTATCCATGGCTCACAGCAAAGTTTCCTGGCGTCGACTTTCTTTCGCATGACTCAGGGCATCTGCTGGAAGTCATGTTTGGCTGGCGAGCCAACCCCCACTTTGGCCTGTTCCATATCGTGAGCAACGTGCTGATCTTTGGCGGCTTCATCCTGCTCGCGGCGGCATGGCGCGTGCTCTACGTTGCGCAAAGCGCTCACCGGCTTGCGACCACGGGTATCTACGCCCGGTTGCGGCACCCTCAGTATGTGGCGTTCATCCTCATCATGGCCGGCTTTTTGTTCCAGTGGCCCACGCTGCTGACACTGGGCATGTTCCCGATCCTTGTATGGATGTATGTGCGCCTGGCAAAGGCAGAAGAAGCCCAAGCCCTGGCCGAGTTCGGGCGCGAATATGAAACTTATCGGGACCAGACACCCGCGTTCTTTCCCCGCTTTGGCGAAGGTGCCCGCAACGACAAGGTGCACAGGAAGCTCTGATGTACCGATGCTGAATCAGGAGGCTGCCATGAAGCCGCTCAGAACTGGAGCCACGTTCGCCTTTACGGTGATGCTGTTCTACGCACTGTGTGCGATGGTCTGGTACGCATTTCCAGAGCCGTTCATGCAGTTCATGACGGCGCTGTTCCATGGCATCGACTTCCACACACTGCAAAGCGGAAAAGCAACGCTCGGGAGCACGGCCTATGCCGATGTCATCCTTGGGGTCTGGGCGTTTGTTGCGGCAACGTTTTTCGCTTGGCTGAGCGCAAAGCTTCCGCCAGAGAATTGAATCGCCGGCTTGGCGCGGCAGCGTGGAAACTGCTGCCGGGTCAGATGTTTAGCCGACGCAGACGCAGAGCATTCGATACCACCGAAACTGAACTCAGGCTCATCGCCAGCGCTGCGATCATGGGTGACAGCAGCAACCCGGTTGCGCTGTAGAGAACACCAGCGGCAAGCGGCACGCCCAGGGCGTTGTAGACAAACGCAAACCCAAGGTTTTGCTTCATGTTGGCGATTGTTGCCTCGGACAGGTTCCGAGCGCGTGCGATGCCGCGCAGGTCCCCTTTCACAAGCGTGACCTGCGCGCTATTCATGGCGACATCCGTGCCCGTACCCATGGCAACACCGACATCGGCCTTTGCCAACGCGGGCGCATCGTTGATCCCGTCACCTGCCATGGCGACTGTCCGGCCTTCGCTTTGCAGCTTCGTCACAAGCGCCAATTTATCCGCGGGCCTGACTTCTCCATGAAACTCGGCGATGCCCAGCGACTCAGCGACCGCTCTTGCCGTGACCGTGCCATCGCCGGTGGCCATCACCACACGAATGCCTGCGTCCTTCAACTGCGCCAACGCTTCCGCCGTTGTCGATTTAACGGGATCTGACACGGCAAGCAGACCGGCAAGCCTGCCGTCTGCGGCCAGGTACATCACGCTCGCGCCTTGGGCGCGTAGCGCGTCTGCGGCGTGGGCCAGCGGAGCTGCATCGATGCGTTCTTGTTCCATCAACACCGTATTACCCAGCGCCAGCTTCTTGCCGGCGACAGCGCCGCGTACGCCGATACCGCTGCTGGATTCGAAGTTATCCGCCTTGTGCAGAGACAGTCCGCGCGCTCTGGCAGCCTCCACAATCGCCGCAGCCAAGGGGTGTTCGCTGCCTTGATCCAGACTGGCCGCCAAGCGCAGCACTTCCACGTCATCAAAACCGTTGGCGCCCACACTGCGTTCAAACGCAGGCTTGCCTTCGGTGAGCGTTCCGGTCTTGTCGACCACGAGGGTGTCAACCTTGCGCAGGTTCTCGATGGCGGCGGCATCGCGAAACAAGATGCCGTTCGACGCGCCCTTGCCGCTCGCCACCATGATCGACATCGGTGTGGCAAGACCCAGCGCACATGGACAGGCGATGATCAGCACGGCGACCGCGTTGATGAGGCCATACACCCAGCTTGGCTGCGGCCCAAAGAAGCCCCAGGCGAAGAAGGTCAGCACGGCAATGGCCACCACAGCGACAACGAAACCGCCCGCGACCTTGTCCGCCATGCGCTGCATGGGCGCCTTGGAGCGCTGGGCCTGCGCAACCATCTGAACGATCTGCGAAAGGACGGTTTGGGAACCGACTTTCTCAGATTCGATGATCAAGCTGCCTGCGGTGTTCATCGTCGCGCCAATCACGTGATCGCCCACCCGCTTTGTCACGGGGATGGGCTCGCCGGTAATCATGGATTCGTCAAGCGAGCTGGTGCCTTCGACCACGATACCGTCGGTGGGCACCTTCTCGCCCGGCCGCACGCGCAGCCGGTCACCAACGTGTACATGGGTCAGCGGTATATCGGCTTCGGTGCCGTCCGCGTTGACGCGCCGGGCCGTCTTGGGGGCCAGACCCAGCAGTGATTTGATGGCGGCAGAAGTTTGCGATCGCGCCTTCAGCTCCAACAGTTGGCCCACCAGCGTGAGGGAGATGATGACCGCCGCCGCCTCGAAGTAGACGCCGATCCGGCCGTGCTCGGTAAACGTCTGGGGAAACAACCCTGGCGCGACGGTGGCGATCACGCTGTACAGATACGCGGCGCCCGTGCCGAGGCCGATCAGCGTCCACATGTTCGGGCTACGGTGCACGAACGACTGTGCGCACCGCTGGAAGAAGGGATAACCCGCCCACAGCACCACGGGTGTCGACAGGACCAGCTCGACCCAGCTTTGTTGCGAAGCATCCATCCAGCCGTATCGGTGTCCGAACATCGCGAGGATGAACGCTGCAATGGTGAGCGGCAGCGTCCACCAAAAGCGGCGCTGGAAGTCGATGAGTTCCGGGTTCTCTTCTTCGTCCAACTCCGGAATGACGGGCTCCAGCGTCATGCCGCAGATCGGGCAATTCCCTGGGCGGTCCTGCCGGATTTCAGGATGCATTGGGCACGTGTAGATGGTGCCTGCTTGGGATTCGGCGGGGGCTGTTGCGGCCCGGCCGTGTTCGTGCACTGCACCGTGTGCTTCAAGGCGATGACCGGCGTGCTGATCATGCGAGTGAGTGTGATCGTGCTCGGCTGCGTGGATGTGGCGGTGCTCTTCCATGGACATCGGCTCCTATCAGTTCGCCTACTGCCGGACGCACTCACTTTGGGAAGCATCGTGCGTTTTCTCATGCTCAAGAAACGATGAACCCTCCCATTTGGGAGGGTCAACGGTGAGCGTTGCGCCAGCGCCGCACTGCGCGACTCGGCTATCCACCTACTTAGACATCATGCCGCCCATTCCGCCACCCATGCCCATGCCTTGGCCATCCATCATCATCTGCATCATTTCCTGCATCATGGCCGTGTGCCGTTCCATCATCCCCTGACACATCGCCATCTGGCTGGCCTGACTCTTTCCCTTCATTGGCTTCATGTCGCCCGTCTGCCGCATGCCAGCCATCATGTCTTGCATCACTTTCATGCGCTCGTCCATCAACGCTTGACGTTGTTCAGGCGTCTTGGCGGATGCCAAGCGTTCCCTGATGGCACGGAGATGAGCAATTTGGGCATCAAAGTCGGCATTGCTTTGCTGCACAGCCGTTGCAGCCGGTGCTGCGGCTTTCTTCTCTGCGTGAGTATGGTCATGCTCGGCGCTGCTCGAAGGGCCCGCAGCGAGCGCCAGAGAAGTCCACACGCACACGAGCGTGGTCGAGACGGTTGCGATAAGGGTGCGTCGAGTGTTTGCCATGATGACCATCCTTGAGTGTCATTTGCTCCAGATATCACTGCCAATGTAGAAGACGGGTGCGATGCGCCATTGATGCATGTCAAGCCGTCACTGCATACGCCTGCGTGGAGCGCGCGCGAGCGGTCGTTTGTTGCGCTAGCGCCCTGGAATGGGCCTGACGTCAACGCACAGAATCGGAAGTTGGAACGGGCCCCCATCGCTACAATTCGCCCGCTGCTGCAGCAATGGCAGCCGGGTGTAGCAGCCCGTCTCTTTCTCATAGGACGGATAGCCGCTGCCACGCGGCTTTTTTGTCCGGAGCTTGTGCGCGCCTATTGCTTTTACGGCGCGCCGGGCAGGGAGATCTTCGGGTCTACCGGTTTCCTGTGAGGCCGGTCTGCTACCCCTGTCGTCAGGCCCCGCCTCCCTCGCTTAGCGACAAAAGCCGGCCTTTCACCGGCTCTGAGGCGCCTTATGTCTAGCGGTGAACAGGCGGCGCAGTCTCCGGACGGTAGGGAAGCCGCCCCGCGCTATCACTCAACGCGCTCCTCAAACTCACTGAGCCGCCTCATGACAGCGGGGTTGTCTTTGTACCGCCGCTTCAACGCAGCAAGACGCTTGTCTGTGCCAGCGCAGTAGATGTCGAAGCTGTCGAGCAGCCTTTCTCGACGCGCAACCTGCTCCGGACTGTCTTCCTCAATCACCTGCCGACGGATGTAGTCGCAGGTCTTCCGTTCCTCAATGAACGTTGTAACTTCCGATGGCGGGCGCGGCGGCGTAAGCGCGCTCGCGTGCAAACACGCGGCCAGGAGGACTAGGCAGCCAGCAAACCTCAATGTGGCGCTCATATACCTCAAACCTTCCCCACCGGCTTCAACTCCCACATCGGCAGGTAGTTCATGATCGGCCGCTCAAACGTGCCGCCCTTGTCGATAAAGGGCTTGCCCGAGTCCAGCATCGGCCGGAACGTATCGAGTTGCTTGGCCGCGTCCAGATCAGTCCACAGGCTTACGTTCGACAGCGACGATGTCGACTCGTCCTCGCCCACATAAAACGCGACCAACCCGCGCATCGCTTCAATACCGGGCCGGAGCACGGCTTCGAGGTCGTTCATCATCTGCCGCATCTCGGCGAACTTGTCTGGCGGACACCGAAGAATCGAGACTCGGACGACTGGCTGCATTGGAAACTCCTTTCGCTGAGCTGCGTGAAACACCAATGAAGAAAATGCAGAAGACCGACGCTACTGCGCCAAAAACTTAACCACCGCACCCACCGTAGCCTGCGTCTGCTCCTCCATCAACCAATGCCCCGCATCCGGAATCACCAGCTCCTGCACGTTGGTGGCGGCGTTGCGCATGACGATGGCTTCGTTCTCGCCGAACGACTTGGCGCCGCCGATGGCGAGCACCGGCATGGGCAGCTTGGTAGCGATGGATTTCTGGTTGTCCTCCGCGTCTTGCGGGATCGACAGGAACTGCGCAAACGCTGAATGCATGGCACCCGGCTTGGCGTAGAGGCGCGCGTAGTGCGCGCGCGTGGCTTCGTCGATCTTGGAAGGGGTGCCGGCAAACTCATTCCAGAAGCGGTCGAGGTAGATGCGCTCGCGGCCTTTGACGAGCCGCTCGGCATCGGGGCCGCCGAAGGAGAAGTGCCAGAGCTTGGGCGAACGGACGATCTGCTCCCACGGCGGCACGCCCGGCACGGGGCGTCCATTACGACCAGCCGCGTGGTCTTGTCCGGATAGCGCGCTGCATAGGCAAACGCCACCATGGTGCCGATGTCGTGGCCGACCACGTCGGCCTGGTCGATGTTCAGTTTGGTGAGCACGGCGCGGATGTCACCGGCCTGCGTGCGCTTGTCGTAGCCGCCTTCGGGGTGCGACGACAAACCCATGCCGCGCAGATCCGGCACCACCACGGTATGCGTGCGCGCCAGCTCGGCGGCCAGCGGTGCCCACATGTCGCCCGTATCGCCAAAGCCGTGCAGCAACACCACCGCCGGGCCACTGCCGCCCACGCGCACAAACAGCGTCGCCCCATCGGTCTGGATGTTGTGGTGCCGAAAGCCCGGCGGATACGGTTTCACCTGCGCTTGCACGGGGCGCGTCATGGCGAGCATGAGCGCGAGCACTGCAAACAGTTTTCGCATGGCTGTTCTCTCTTGGGGGAGCGGGGGCTGGCCGGGCCGGGGGGAAGCAGCCTGCGGATCGGCCGACCGCGCCGTAGGAAATGCGCGACGCGGGGCCTCGTCAAGAGTAGTACGCGCCACGCGAGGCGCAAGCGCGAAGGAGAGGGTAAGGCGCGCGGGCGCCTCAGGCGTTGCGGCTGCTTTGGGTACTCGCCCGACGATTCAGGCGCGCTTACTGCTGGATTGAAACGTGCACTGCTACGTCCGGCACTCGTACCAGCCCTGCGTCTGGTTGACGATGCGCACGACAAGCAGCATGACCGGCACTTCGATCAGCACACCAACGACGGTAGCCAGCGCTGCACCGGAATGGAAACCGAACAGGCTGATCGCAGCCGCGACGGCCAGCTCGAAGAAGTTCGATGCGCCGATCAGCGCAGACGGGCAGGCGATATTGTGCTTTTCGCCCACCGCGCGGTTGAGCCAGTAGGCCAGCGCTGAATTGAAAAACACCTGGATCAGGATCGGCACCGCCAGCAGTGCAATAACGAGCGGCTGCTTCAGGATGGCTTCGCCCTGGAAAGCAAACAACAGCACCAGCGTTGCCAGCAGCGCCGTGATCGACCACGGGCCGATCTTCGCCATTGCCGCGTCGAATGCTGATTGGCCTTTGGCGAGCAGCACCTTGCGCCAGATCTGCGCGAGGATCACCGGAATGACGATGTAGAGGACGACCGAAGTCAGCAGCGTCGCCCAGGGCACCGTGATGGCGGACATGCCCAGGAGCAGACCGACCAGCGGTGCGAAAGCAATGACCATGATGCTGTCGTTCAACGCCACCTGTGACAGCGTGAAGAGCGGATCGCCGCCCGTGAGCCGGCTCCAGACGAACACCATTGCGGTGCACGGTGCGGCAGCCAGCAGGATCAGGCCTGCGATGTAGCTGTCGAGCTGGTCCGCAGGCAGCATCGGCGCAAACAGATGGCGGATGAAAAGCCAGCCGAGAAACGCCATCGAGAACGGCTTGACGAGCCAGTTCACGACAAGCGTGACGCCGATGCCTTTGACGTGCTGGCGCACCTCATGCAATGCGCCAAAGTCCACCTTGACCAGCATCGGGATGATCATCACCCAGATCAACAGCCCGACCGGGAGGTTGACCTGTGCGTATTCCATCCGACCGATCTGTTGGAACAGGCCGGGCAGCACCTGGCCGAGCACGATGCCGGCAACGATGCAGAGGGCCACCCAGACGGTCAGGTAGCGCTCGAAGAAGTTGATGGAAGGCTTGGCGACAGCCTGTGCCGGCGGCGCTACGTTGGATGCGGTCATTGGGCGGGCTTCGGATCAGTTTTGCGAAATGCGTTCCAACGCCGTTTGCAGCTCGGCATTGCTCATGCTGCCCAGCGGCAGGGCCAGCAACTGCAACATGCGATAACCGATGGCCTGGCGTGTCAGTTCGAAAGCCTGGCGCTTGCCCTCGTCGCCGCCCGTCGCGTTTGACGGATCGGCGTAACCCCAATGCACCTTGACGGGACTGCCGGGCCAATACGGGCAGGTCTCGGCTGCAGCGCTGTCGCATACGGTAATGACGATGCGCATCTGCGGGGCGCCGTCCGCAACAAACTCGTCCCAGCTCTTGCTGCGGTAGTCGGCGGTGTCGATGCCTGCGTTGGTGAGGGCTTCCAGTGCGAACGGGTTGAGGCGGCCACTGGGTGCGCTGCCGGCGCTGTAGGCGCGCACGTCTTTGCCGAGTTGCTTGGCCCAATGATTGAGCATCCCTTCACTCAGCACGCTGCGTGCGGAGTTGTGGGTGCAGAGGATCAGGACGTTGGTGGTCATGCGTGCGCCCTTAGCAGCAGGATGAGCCGGAGCCGGACTTCACGGCAATGCCGATCGGCTTGCCCTTTGGAGCACGCGGTGCGCAGCAGGCAGAAGCCTCCGGGGCGGCTTCTTCCTTCTTGTCTTCGCTGAAGACGGGGATGTTGCTGAGCGAATGGAAGTGCTCCCACGCGATGCCCTGCGGGTCGGTGATCCAGTGCTTGTCGCTGCGGGCATAGCAGCAGGTGGTTTCGCCTTCGTCGAGCAGTGCCATGTCTGCGGCTTCGGCGCGGGCCTTCAGGTCGGCCAGCTCGGCGGCGTCATCCACCTGGAAGCCAAGGTGGTCAACGCCCGGGGCATTGCCACGTGTGGAGATGGCGAAGTTGATGCGCGGGTCATCCAGCATCCACTTGGCGTAGTCGGTTTCCACGCGCGTCGGCTCGGCGGCAAAGAGCTTGGAGTAGAAGGCGATGCTCTTGCTCAGGTCGTCAACGTGGAGATGGACGTGAAATCGTTTCATGGGATGCTCCTTCAGCATTTGCAGTCGGTGGCGTTCGCTTCCAGGCAGGCTTCGCCCTGACAGCAGTTGGCGGTCAGGAAGCCCAGCAGGGCGTTCATGTGGTCATACGCCGCGCGGTAGATCAGGTTGCGGCCTTCACGCTCTTGCGTTACCAGGCGTGCGGCCGTCAGTTCCTTGAGGTGAAACGACAATGTGGCGCCCGGCACGTCGAGCTGTTCGGCAATCGCACCTGGTGTCATGCCCGCAGGCCCTGCGACCACCAGCATGCGAAACACTTGGAGGCGCAGGCCATGGGCCAGCGCGGCGAGGGATCGGATAACGTCGGTTTCTTCCATATTTCCAATATATTCGAAATATAGAGCTGCAGCAAGGCGATCAGCCTGCGATATCGGGAACCACTTGGGGAGCACTTGACGCTGTTGCGCGAGAGATTGGGCGGTGGCGTTCGGTGGTTGCTCCACCCATCGCCAGCACCTGCATGCTGCTTTGCCCACAACCCAGCCACGGGCTCGATGCCCGACAGAGGGTTTATAGGTTTACTTCTTTATGTATACAGATAGTAGTAGTAGATAACGGTGGATAAGTCCTGTGGATAAGCACTAAAAGCACTTTGGCATCAACGACTTGCAGAACGGACAACCGGTCTGACATGGTGTGCTGTTGCGTGGATGAGTCCGGGGTATCGCGTCGGGCCCTGTCGACACGGTGGGAAGTTGTTCCCGTGCTGTCTGCACGCTGACCCCGGAGAACCAACACGCTTGTCCTGGAGTTATTCACAGGCGGATGGGGAGTTATCCACAATGGCTTTTCCCCGCCCGGTTAGTGCGGGTAGTACTCCAGCTCTGCAATGCGCGCGCGGATTGCCTCCACGTTCAGCCCTTCGATATCGGGGCTCGCCACCGAGCCGGCGTCCGCCCGCCACGGCGCGTTGTCGGCCGCCTTCTGGGCGTTCCGATAGGCCAGCCACGCACGTTGCGCATTGCGGATGGCTTCGCGCGATACGGGGTCGGATTTGGCCATCACGGCCTGATACAGCGTGTTCATCTGCCGGTCGTACGCCTGATAGGCGGTGTGCGTGCAGTCGGTCATGCCGGCGGTGGTTTGGCCGTGGGGAGTTTTCAGGCACTGCTCCAGCGCGTCGTCGATGGGGTCGGCGGCCCAGGCGGCCAGCGGCAGCAGCAGCGCGGCCGCAACGGATAGGGTGCGCACGATGCCATGCACACGGTAGGTAGGGGGATTGTCTGCGGGGTGGGTCTGGCGGTTGTGCATCGGAAAGGCCATGGCGTACCTCATCGTTTTTTGGGGCGGGGTGGTTGCCATGGTAGGAAAACTCTTCCCGTGCCGCTCTGGCCGGGCGGTGAAGGCGGCCAAGTGCGGAGAAAGCACACCAGACCGGCCCATTCCGCAGCACAATCGCGCACACGCTCACATCCGCTTTCCCAGGGGTTCATCCAATGACGCCATTTCGCGGCATCTCCGCCATCGCCTTTGCCATCGCCCTGTTGCCCGCAGCTGCGCGTGCCACCAGCTTTGACTGCGCCGCCGCGCGCACCCCAATTGAGCACGCCATCTGCAACGACGCGCAACTCTCTGCGCTGGATAGCGAACTGGCCGATGCGTACCGGGCCGCATTGAAGAAGCACGGCGCCGACACCGATGCGTTGAAAGCCGGGCAGCGCGATTGGCTGAAGCAACGCGCGCCCGCTGGCCATATTGACGTGGCCGCGTTGAAGGAGGCGTACCGCGCGCGCATTGACGAGTTGGAAGCGCAGCCCGCGTTTCCGGACCCGGGCGAGCCGGTCAATGGCCCGGTCTTCCGGCTGAACGCGATCGCCAAGCAGCACGACTTCGTGCTGCGCATGCTCGAAGCCTGCCCGGGGGACAACAGCAAGGAGGACACGACCTGCGAAGGGCCTGCCCAATTGCTTGTCCATGACAAGGGCCAGCGCGCCGTGCGCCAGGTCATCAACCTGCCGAACGTCTTTGTCACGCTGCCCAAGGGGAGCAAGGGGCCGCTGGTCAACTCAGCGCGCCTTTATGACTACCAGGGCGTGATCAACGTTGGGGATTTCAACTTCGATGGGCTGGAGGACTTCGGCATCCAGACCGGCAACGAAGGCAGCTACGGCGGCCCGAGCTACGACATCTATCTGTTCAATGCGCAGGCGCAGCGCTTTGTACCCAACAGTGAGATGACTTCGCTCATCCGGTCGACACTCGGTTTCTTTGAGGTCGATGTTAAAAGCAAGCGTCTGCGCACCTTTGCGAAGGGCGGGTGCTGTTATCACGAGACCACCACGTACCGCGTCGACCACGATGTGCCGGTCGCCGTCGCGCGCTACATGGAAGAGGTGATGGCTTCCGGCGACAAGATGAAGCTCACAGAGGAAACGCTCGTCAACGGCAAATGGCGCAGCAAGGTGCATTACGAGCCGATGCCGAAGTGAGGCACGTCAACTGCTAGTCGCCTTTGGCGGTACGTCGCCGCCGACGTCCACGCGGTGCAAGCCCGTTTTCGCCGGCCCGTGCAGCACCGCGCCATCGCAACCGAACCGCGAGCCGTGGCACGGGCAATCGAACGATTTTTCAAGGCTGTTCCACTGCACCAGGCACTTCAGGTGCGGGCACGCTGCGTCAAACGTATTCAGGTGGCCGCGCTCGTCCCGGAAGGCAGCCACGTGGCGGCCGTTGGCCTTGACCACGTCGCCCCTGCCGGAGGGAATGCTGTCCAGCGCCGTGGCCGCGCCGGAGCCCAGCCAGTCTGCATACTGGGCCGCGACATTGGCGTTCTCGCGTGCGTATTCGAGTGCAGCCGTCAGCGATTTGCGCGATGGGTCGTAAAGGTCGGCCCAGGCGTTGTCGCGCCGGGTGATGAGATCGCGAATCAGCACGCCGGCGATGGCGCCGTGGGTCATGCCGTTGCCTGAATCGCCGGTCACGACATAGACGTTGTGGTTGCCGGGGTTGCGTCCAATGAAGGCCACGCCATCCACCGGCTCCATCACCTGGCCGGACCAGGCAAACATGGGCTCGCCGACCACAGGAAAGCGCTCACGCGTCCATGCGCGCAGGCGGTCCAGCCGCCGGTCGGCATCGTCGGCCTGACCGACCTTGTGGTCTTCGCCGCCAACGATCAGGAGCTGGGCGTCGGGGCCGAGGTCGCCCGCAATGCGGGCGTAGTGGTATGGGTCGAGCGTGTCCCAGAACTGGCAGACCGGCACGCTGTCGCGCGGTACCTTCATGCCGACCACGAACGTGCGGTAGGCCGCTTGCTTGGTATGCAGGGCAAACCGGTCGTTGAAGGGCGTATTGCTGGCCACGACGACGCTGTCGGCGTGTATGCGTGCCCCGCCGGCCGTGCGCACGACCACAGGGCGGCCGTCCTCCACGTCCATTGCCTGCGTCTTGCCATGGATCTTGCCGCCGCGACGCTCGATGGCGTCGATGAGCCCGCGCAAGTACTTCAGCGGGTGCAATTGCCCCTGGCCCGGAAAGCGAAGTGCCGATGGCAGCGCAACGCGGCCGGTCTGAACGTCGCTCCACCCGTGTGACGTCGGTCAGCCCCGCACGGTGTGCGGCTTCCAGTTCGTCGGTCAACACGTCGTCCTGTTCCGCCGATTCGGCAAACAGGTAGCCATCCACACGGGCAAAGTCGCAGGCGATGGACTCCGCTGCGCAGATGGCCTCCATCCGTGCGACGGCTGCCGTGTGGCTTTGCGCGATCGTCCGTGCGGCGTCGCGCCCGAGATGGCGTTCGATGTTGTAGTACCGGTCATCGAACGCCGTCATCAGGTGGGCGGTCGTTCGGCCGGTTTCGCCGCCGCCCGGGGTATCGGCGTCAATCACGATGACTGCCGCGCCGCCTGCTGCGAGTTCGTATGCGACGGACAGCCCTGCGATGCCCGCTCCGATCACGCAGACATCGCATGAAGCATCAGCCGTCAATGGCGGTCGGGCCAGTTCGATCTCTTCCGCCCAGTAGGACGTTGTGGTGCCGCCGTGGCTTGCCATTGCGTCTCTCCATGGTGTTTTGCTGCACCGCAATTCAGCGAGAAACGTGCCGGCTGGATCGCCGATCTCGGTCAAGCGCGCTCGGCGGTTCGGAAGGTGTGCCGAGGGTCACGGGGCACTGCGGCGCCGCGGGATGCCGTTACGTTTGGTTGCACTGAAACGCACATTCTCATCCGTGCCTACCTACAATCGGTTGAACCAAAAACCAGAAGGAGGAAGCAAATGACCCGAGCACAATGGATGGTGGCGGCGGCAATGGCAGCGCTGTGCACCGTTTCGCTGTCGGCGCAGGCCAAGGGCAATGCCGGTGGCGGTTCGGCTGCGCACATGAGCAGCCAGGGCATGTCGAACACCAACGGCCCCGACAGCCTGGACCGCGACAAGGGCAAGGCGCGTGCGGCAGACCGTGCGCATCAGCATGGCAAATCCACGCAGCACAAGCACGCGGGCAAGGGCAAGTAAGCGCCGCAACGCAGCAAAGAAAAGCCGGTCACGCAGACCGGCTTTTTCTTTGCGCAAGCGCTGAGGTCAACGGCTCAGCAATTGCCCTTCTTGGCCTGTCCCGGCGGGCAGAAGCCGTTACCTGGGCCGCCTTGCGGGCGCGCAACCGGGCCGTCGACCGGCACGTAGACGCAACCGCCCAGCAGCGACGCACCCAAAGACAGGATGAGGATGATGTTCTTCATTGTGTTGTGAGGGGGCGGCGTTGGCCCCCGTTCTCCCTGGTTAGAAACTGAAGTTGACCCCGGTCTGGCTGCCGGCCGAAACGTTGACCGGATTGCTCAGCGTGGCGCCCGATGCGCTGGTGGCCTGCACCGAATACTGGCCCGCCGATGCCGACACGGCTGACGGCGCAATCGGCAGCGTCGCACTGTACGTACCCACCAGCGGCGCGGCTGCGGGCAACGCCAGCAGTAGGCGCCGGTATCCAGGTTGGCATTGGCCGAGGTGATCTCGTACGACACCGAGCTCACCGTCTGCAGCGCGCGCAGGTGGCCTGCGCCGATGCCGTGGCCGTGCCCGATGCGGTATTGGTGGTGGAGGCCGGCAGCGCGATCGGCGCGCCCGTGGTGGAGACCGTGGTCGTGGTGCTGGCCGTGACGGGCACGGTGCGGATGATGCCCGTGGCATGGCCGGTGGGCAGCGTGTTGTCAACGATCACCACGTCATAGGCGCCATTGGTGCTGCTCTGCACCAGCGGCGACAGCACGAACTTGCCCGTGGCGTCTGCCACCGTGCCGCGGATGACCTGGCCGTTCTGCTCGGCATAGACCGTGGCGCCGGCCTGTGCGGCGGGCACGTAACCCGTGATCGAGCCGCTCACCACCGTAGGCGTCGCGGTGACGACCGGCTTGAGGCTGTAGCCGCCGTTGCCCTGCTGCACGATCGATTTGCAGGCATTGAAATCCAGCACCAGATCGACCAGCGTGTTGGCCTGCACGGTGAAGGGCTGGATGATCTTGTAGCCGCTCTGCGCGGCGCTGGGGGTGGCCAGCGGCTGCTCGGTCGACGAGCCGGTCACCACCACGGAGTTGGCCGGCGTGTTGCCCTGGTTGGGAGACAACACCAGGCGCAACTGCTGATATTGCCCGGCGGGCAGCGGCGCCGTTCCGAGGTCGGTCAGCACGCCGTTGGTGAGCGAAAGCAGGTCGACCTTCTTGGGCGTGGCCAACGCGATGTCGGTCCAGCCGGCGTCGGAGTCGGCCGCCGACGCGCTGGCGTGCACGCGCACCTTGTTGACGGTGACATAGACGTGATCAAAGCCGCAGGACGGCGCGTCCGTCATCGAGACATGGAGCGTGCCCGTGCCGGCATCCGTACCGCCATCGCCGCCGCCGCATGCAGCGACGAGGAACGGCAGGGGCAGTGCAATGAGGGCGTTCCGATAGATTGTTTTCATGGTTATCTCCTCGGGTGGGGGTGCCCGAAGGATAGTCCCGGCCATGACACGCATTTTGGTCGAATTGAAACCAATCGTAACGCGGCCTGGGCCGGTTGGCACCGGCCAATGCGAATAACGTTTGCGCTGGTTTTCCCTGACTGCATGGGCGCAACCGTTTGGCGTTGGCGGCCGCGGCCTGCGCATCGGGGGCCTCTTCGGACAGCGTGGGCGAGTGTGCCTCGCCGCTGTTATGCAGGCATCTTGGGCGGCCAGTTGTGCGTTTCTGCCTGGCAGTGTTTGCACCACGCATAGAGCGCGTCGTACATCACCAGCCCGTGTTCGAGCA